>JBFEXG010000294.1:0-3059 GCA_041546005.1 Paracoccaceae bacterium | reverse complement strand
GGCCAGCCTTTCGCCGGCGCCAAGCCCGTGGTGCGGCTCGATCTGCCGGTCGCACAGGTGCGCCATCTCGAGGCGGGCGAGGTCGTGGGCTATGGCAACAGCTGGCAGGCAAATCGCCCGACACGCATCGCCTCGGTCGTCGCGGGCTATGCCGATGGGCTTTTGCGGTCCTTGTCGAACAAAGCGGCCCTCTGGGCCGATGATGTGCCCTGCCCGCTTGTAGGCCGCGTGTCGATGGACACGATCACCGTCGACGTGACCGACCTTGAAGATATCCCCGCTGCCCTGACCATGATCGGCCCGCACCAGAGCGTTGACGATCTTGCCACCGTGGCCGGAACCATCGGCTATGAAATCCTGACATCTCTGGGCAGCCGCTACAGCAGGCGGTATCATAGCGCATGATCCGGTTTCTGGCCTCCATCGGCGCTGCCGTTTTGTCGTTTCTCGCAGCACTTGGCCGGCTGGTGATTTTTGCCGCCGACACCGTGAGCCATTTGGTCCGCCCGCCCTTCTATCCCAAGGAACTTGGCCAGAGCCTTTTGCAGATCGGCTATTTCTCGCTGCCGGTCGTGGGCCTGACCGCGATCTTCACTGGTGGTGCGCTGGCTCTGCAAATCTACGCAGGCGGCGCGCGTTTCAACGCCGAAGCCGTGGTGCCACAGATCGTCGCCATCGGCATGGTGCGCGAGTTGGGGCCGGTCCTCGTCGGCCTGATGATCGCGGCGCGGGTCACCTCGTCTGTCGCGGCCGAGATCGCGACGATGAAGGTCACCGAACAGATCGACGCCCTAGTGACCCTCTCGACCCATCCGATGAAATACCTGACCCTGCCCCGCGTGCTGGCCGCGACGCTTGTCATGCCTATTCTCGTCGGCATCGGCGACATCATCGGCATCATGGGCGGCTTTATCGTCGGCACCCAGCGCCTTGGCTTCAACGGCGCGGCCTATCTGCAAAACACCATCGACTTTCTCGAGCCGCTCGACGTCACGTCCTCTCTGGCCAAAGGCGCGGTCTTTGGCTTCATCGCCGCGCTGATGGGGTGCTATTACGGCATGAACTCGGGCCGCGGCGCGATGGGTGTGGGCCGCGCGACGAAGAATTCGGTCGTCATGGCCGCAATCCTGATCCTCGCCTCCAACTTCCTGCTCACGGAGGCGTTCTTCTCGGCATGATTACGCTCTCCAACGTTCACAAGGCCTTTGGTGCCAACAAGGTCCTGCGAGGGATCGACCTCACGGTGCCCAAGGGCACGAGCACGGTCGTTATCGGCGGGTCGGGCACCGGCAAGTCGATCCTCATCAAATGCATTCTCGGGCTCGTCGAGCCGGATTCGGGCGTGATCACCGTCGATGGCGTCGATGTGACAACCCAGCCGCGCGACGCGTTTCTCGCCCGCTTCGGGATGCTTTTTCAGGGCGGGGCCCTCTTTGACAGCCTGCCGGTCTGGCAGAACGTCGCGTTCCGCCTTTTACGCGGCTCGCTCAAGCGCCCCAAGGCAGAGGCGAAAGAGATTGCCATCGAAAAGTTGCGCCGCGTGGGCCTTGCCCCTGATGTGGCCGACCGGTTTCCGGCCGAGCTTTCGGGCGGTATGCAAAAGCGCGTGAGCCTTGCGCGCGCCATCGCCGCCGAACCCGAGATCATCTTCTTCGACGAGCCGACCACCGGCCTCGATCCGATCATGTCGGGGGTCATCAACGATCTGATCCGCGAGATCGTGGCCGAGATCGGGGCGACCACGATCACCATCACCCACGACATGACCTCAGTCCGCGCCATTGCCGATCAGGTGGCGATGCTGCACGCGGGCAAGATCCGCTGGGCGGGGCCGATTGGCGATCTCGATACCACCGACGACCCTTACGTCCGCCAGTTCGTCTCGGGCAGCCCCGAAGGCCCGATCGAGACGCTGCGCTAGCGCTTGCCGAAGCGCGGGCGAATGCCTAGCGTTAGCCCATGCCACCCTTCGCCCATATCGCCGCCTATATCCTCGTCAACGCCATCGCGGTTGGCGCTGCTGGGCCGCAAATCAGCAACCTGAAACACCCAACTCGCGCTAAGCGGCTGGCCGCGTGGGCGGTGGTGATCTTCTGTTCGAGTTTCATCTTCGGTTGGATCCTTGCGGCAGGGCATTTCGTGCCGGAATATGTCGCTGGCCCAACGATCTTTCTCTCCGCCATCATAGCCTTCGCTTCATGGAGTGCCGGCATGGTCTGGGGCGGTCCGGCCACGCGGGCCGACAAGCTGACCTTCCTTTTCGCCGGCACCGCGATCCTTCTTCTCCTCTGCCTCGCCGTGACGGGTGCGCTCGATGAATAACATCCTGCGTCTCGCGAACTATGGGCTTTTGGCCCTCTACCCCGTGGCGTGGTTTGCGCCACTTCTGAAAGCGGGCTTCATCCTGCCGATCTTTGGCATGACCGAGATCAGCGTGGTCAGCGGCCTTCAAAGCCTTTGGGAAAGCGATGTAGCACTCGCCTTGGTCGTCACCCTGCTCGCGATTTTCGTGCCCTACATGAAGACAATCGCCATCGCCCTCATCCACTCCCGCCTCCTCTCGCCGCGCCTTTTGCCAGCGCTGACATGGCTCGGGCGGCTCGCTATGGCGGATGTATTCCTTGTGGCCCTCTACATCGTGATCGCCAAAGCGAGCGCACCTACGCATATCGAGGTTGAATGGGGCCTGTGGCTCTTTACCGCCTGCGTCCTTGCCTCGCTCTTCATCTCCGCCCTAACCCCGCACAGGCGCGGACGATAGCCGTTGCCGCCCGCCCCCGCCTAAGGCAGAAAGAGCCATGGCCAAAGACCTGAGCTTTACCTGTTCCGCTTGCGGCACCGCCTTTTCCAAATGGGCGGGCCAGTGCGAGGCGTGCGGCTCGTGGAACACCATCGTTGCGGAAGGGCCGCTCTCGACCGGCCCCGCGGGCAAGACCCTTGGTGGTAAGCGGGGCAAGGGCCTGCCTCTGACCGACCTCGCCACTGAAGAGCCCGAGCCACCCCGCACCGAGGCGGGGGTGGAAGAGCTTGATCGGGTTCTGGGCGGGGGCCTTGTAAAG
>JBFEXG010000337.1:0-2499 GCA_041546005.1 Paracoccaceae bacterium | reverse complement strand
GGGATAGCGGACCTCGATCACCTTGTCGGTGAAGACCTTCTCGCCCCCGATGCGCATTCCCTCGTGGCGGATCTCGATTTTCGTCATGGTCTCCCCCGGATCAAAGCGCCGCGGCGCGGGTGGCGTAGAAGAAGGCGTCAATGTTGCGCAGCTTGGGCGCATTCGGCACCTCAAGCACGCGGTTGACGATGAACGGAACCTCCTGCTCGGTCAGCCCGCCATGCGAGCGCAGGGGCTCTTTCAGGGCGGCAAGGTCGTGCCGGTGGGCCGAGGTGCCGATGGTCATGTTGACTGTCGAGATCATCGTCAGATCGCCGATCCTGTCGGCGGGCAATTCGTAGGTGGCGACCGCCTCTTCCTTGGTCAAAACCTCGAGCATCTGCGGCAGGGCCTTGAGGCGGGCGATGATATCCGCCCGATCCGTGCCCTTCGGCAGATAGGCCGTGGCGAAGGAACCCAGCGCGCCGTGGTGCACCACATAAGGGTCGGTGATCGGCAGGATCACGCGGGCGGCATCCTTGCCGAGCCATTCGTCCATCAGATCTTGCACATAGATCACCGCAGGCTCGCCCCGCGCGTCATGCTTGGGCTTCATGCCGTGATCGGCAGTGACGACAATCGCCGCGCCGAGGGCATCCAACTCGCCCAGATAGCGGTCGAACATGGCGTAGAAATCCTTGGCGCCCTGCTCATCGGGGGCGAACTTGTGCTGGATGTAGTCGGTGGTCGAGAGATACATCACATCCGGCGCCCATTCTTTCAGAAGCTTCACGCCAGCGGCAAAGACAAACTCCGAAAGCGCCGCCGAATAGACCTCAGGCACCGGCATCCCGAGCCAGTCGCTCGCCTTGTCGATGCCGTGCTCGGCCTTGGTCGTGGTGCCCGAGCGTTCCGAGGAAAAGGCAATAGCCCGATCCTCGTCAAACCGCAGGCCCGCGCCGAGAAGCGCGCGCAGCTTGTCTTTGGCGGTGACGACCGCGACGCGGGCACCAGCCTCGTAGAAGCGGGAGAAGATCGTCGGCGCCCGCAGGAAGCGCACGTCGTTCATCATTACCTCTTCGCCGGTATCGGGATCGTAGAGATAGTTGCCGCAGATGCCGTGAACGGCGGGGGGGCGGCCCGTGGCGATGGAGAGGTTGTTGGGATTGGTGAAGGAGGGGATCACCGAATGGGCGAGGCGGTCGGTCCCTGTCTCGCGCATCCGTTTGAGGTTGGGCATCAGCCCCTCGGCAATCGCCACATCGAGGTATTCTGGCTCGCAGCCGTCAAGGCAGATGGCGATGGCGCAGGTTTTCGGGGCGGGATAGGTGCGATCGTTCGCCGTCACCGTGGGGAGGATGGTCATCGGTCTGTCCTTATCTCAAGCGGCAAGTTTCTTGCGTTCTTCCAATGCGGCGGCGGGCGGCGCGGCAGAAGCCACGCCCATCTCGGCCAGCGCCTCGCGCGCGGCGTCGACCACGCGGGCCATGACGTGTTCATCCATCCGGCCAATGACGCCGATGCGGAAGCTGTCCACGACGGTCAGCTTGCCGGGATAGATGATAAAGCCCTTCTGCTTCATCAGATCATAGAAGGTCGAAAAGACGAACTTCGGATCGGCGGGGCAGAAGAAGGTGACGATAATGGGCGAGAGCCAGCGGGATTCGAGAAGGGTTTCAAAGCCAAGGCCGCGCATCCCCGCGACCATCACATCGCGGTTGCGGGCATAGCGCGCGCCACGGGCGGCCACGCCGCCTTCGGCCTCGTGCATCTTGAGCGCCTCGATGAAAGCGGCGACCACATGGGTCGGCGGGGTGTAGCGCCACTGGCCGGTCTTTTCCATGTTGGCCCATTGCGCGTGGACATCGAGGGCGAGGGAATGGCTGTTGCCCTTGGAGCTTTCCAGAAGCGCCTTTTTGGCGATGACGAAGCCAAAGCCGGGGACACCTTCGATGCACTTATTTGCAGAAGAAACAAAAGCCTCGAACCTGATCTTCGAAGGCTCTAGCGGCACAGCGCCGAAGGCGGACATGCTGTCGATCAAGAGCTTACGGCCGGCGGCATAGGTCGCCTCGGAAATCTCTTCGATCGGATTGAGGATGCCCGAGCTGGTCTCGCAATGGATGGCGAGGACATGGGTGATCGCGGGATCCTCGGCCAAAATGCGGGCCACCTCGTCGCCACGCGGCGGCAAGTAGTCGCCCTTGTCGAGAAGGGTCTTAGCGCGGCCAAGGTAGTCCATCGTCGTCGCCGCCCTAAGGCCATAGGCGCCATTGGCAAGCACCAGCACTTTGCCATCGCGCGGAACGAAGGTGCCGAGCATCGCCTCGACACAGAACGATCCCGAGCCCTGCATCGGCACGCAGTCGTACTGATCCGACCCCTCGCCCAGAAGCGCCAGCAAGCGGCGGCGCATGTCGCGGGTCATGGCGCGGAAATCGTCGTCCCAGCTGCCCCAATCTTTCAGCATCGCCTGCTTGACCTCATAGGCCGTGGTCAGGGGGCCGGGGGTGAGAAGAT
>JBFEXG010000005.1:0-24148 GCA_041546005.1 Paracoccaceae bacterium | reverse complement strand
TCGGGGCTTGTCCGGCTGAGGCCAATCGCCTCAAGCATCCGGTCGAGAAGCTGGCCAGCGCGGCCAACGAAGGGCCGGCCTTCAATATCTTCCTCGCGCCCCGGCGCTTCGCCGACGATCATCACGCGGGCAGCGGCGGCACGGGCCATGGCAGGGGCATCAACCGCCGGAGCCGGCTCGGGAATCGGTGGGCGCGCAGGCTGTGCAGGCTTGGCCGCTTCACGCGGCGCAGCCTCTTCAGCCGAGGCGGCATAGCGGTCGGCGGGCGCGTCGAGCATGGCCTCGTCGGCCCCCATCTCGACCTGCCATTCGAGCGCGGCCCGCGAGGCCCAATATTCCGCGTAAGATTCCATATCCCAAGGATAGGCCGGATCGGCGCCAATGTGCAGGGGCAATCCGCCGCCCCAAACCAGCCTTGCCGCGGCGCGGCGCGCTTTCTATAAGCAGGAAAATCCGAACAGAGGGTCTCATGACTTTTCGCGCCCAGCATCTTCTCGGCATCGAACACCTCGCCCCGGACGAAATCACGACGCTTCTTGATCTCGCCGACCGCTATGCAAACGAGAACCGCGACGGCATCGCCCACCGCGACGTTCTAGCCGGCCTGACCCAGATCAACATGTTCTTCGAGAACTCGACCCGCACTCAGGCGAGCTTTGAGCTGGCAGGTAAGAGGCTTGGCGCTGATGTGATGAACATGGCGATGGCGCAATCGAGCGTGAAGAAGGGCGAGACGCTGATCGACACAGCGCTGACGCTCAACGCCATGCACCCCGATCTTCTAGTGGTGCGCCATGGCGCCTCGGGCGCGGTCGATCTTCTGGCGCAGAAGGTCAACTGCGCGGTGTTGAACGCGGGCGACGGTCGCCACGAACACCCGACTCAGGCGCTTCTCGATGCGCTAACCATTCGCCGCGCCAAGGGGCGGCTGCATCGTCTGTCGATCGCCATATGCGGCGATATTCTGCACAGCCGCGTGGCGCGGTCGAACATCCTGCTCCTTGGCAAGATGGAAAACCGCGTGCGCCTCGTCGCCCCGCCGACCTTGATGCCTGCGGGCGCGGCCGAGCTCGGCGTTGAGGTCTATGAGGACATGGAAAAGGGCCTCAAGGACGTGGACGTGGTGATGATGCTGCGGCTCCAGAAAGAACGGATGGATGGCGGCTTTGTTCCCTCCGAGCGCGAATATTATCACCGCTTCGGCCTTGATGCGGCCAAGCTCTCGCGGACCAAACCCGACGCTATCGTCATGCACCCCGGCCCGATGAACCGCGGCGTCGAGATCGACGGCACGATCGCCGACGACATCAATCGCTCAGTAATCCAGACGCAGGTCGAAATGGGCGTCGCCGTCCGCATGGCCGCGATGGACCTTCTGGCCCGCAACCTCAAGGAGCGCCGCGCCGCGGCCAAGAACGATCGGGGGGCATGGGCATGACCGATATCCTCTTCACCAACGCCCGCCTGATCGACCCGGTTACGCTGACCGACGCGCTGGGCTGGCTACTCGTCAGCAAGGGAAAAATCGTCGAGACCGGCGATGGCAAAGCGCCTTCCCCCAAGGGCGAAGTCATCGATTGCGGGGGGCAGTGCCTTGCTCCGGGGATTATCGATATCGGCGTGAAGGTGTCCGAACCGGGTGAGCGGCACAAGGAGAGCTTCCGCTCGGCAGGCAAAGCTGCGGCGGCGGGTGGTGTGACCACCATCGTCACGCGCCCCGATACCAACCCCGCCATCGACTCGCCCGAAATCCTTGAATTCGTCGCACGCCGGGCTGCGGCCGAGGCGATCGTCAACGTCCTCCCGATGGCGGCGCTGACCAAGGGCCGATCGGGCCGCGAGATGACCGAGATCGGCTTCTTGCAGGATGCGGGCGCTGTGGCCTTCACCGATTGCGATAGGGTTGTCAGCGACACCAAGGTTTATGCCCGCGCCCTGACCTATGCCCGCTCGCTTGGCGCTCTCGTGATCGGCCATGTGCAAGAGCCGATCCTTTCGGAAGGTGCCGCGGCAACAAAAGGCAAGTTTGCTTCGCTGCGCGGCCTACCGGACGTGAGCCCAATGGCCGAGCGCATGGGCCTTGATCGGGATATCTCGCTTCTTGAGATGACCGGCGCGCGCTATCACGCCGACCAGATCACCACCGCCCGCGCCCTGCCCGCCCTTGAACGCGCCAAGCGCAACGGGCTCGACATCACCGCAGGCGTTGGCGTGCATCACCTGACGCTCAATGAGTTTGACGTGGCCGATTACCGGACCTTTTTCAAACTCAAGCCCCCGCTGCGCGCTGAAAGCGACCGGATTGCCGTGATTGAAGCGGTCGAAAGCGGCCTCATCGATATCATCTGCTCGATGCACACACCGCAAGACGAAGAGAGCAAGCGCCTCCCGTTCGAAGAAGCGGCGAGCGGGGCTGTTGGCCTGCAAACGCTCCTGCCAGCGGCATTGCGGCTCTATCACGCCGAACAGATCGACCTGCCAAAGCTCTTTCGCGCGATGGCGCTCAACCCCGCCCGCAGGCTCGGCCTTCAGGCGGGGCGCCTCATGGCGGATTGCCCGGCCGACCTTGTTCTCTTCGATCCAGACGCGCCTTTCGTTCTGAACCGCGACGATCTTTTGTCGAAATCCAAGAATACCCCCTTTGACGGCGCCAAGATGCAGGGCAAAGTCATCGGCACCTGGGTGGGTGGCAAACGGGTATTCGGAGGAGCCTGATGGACTTTTCAAGCGGCAGCGCCGGCGTTTTGGCCCTTTGGGCCGCCATTGGTTATGGCCTCGGCTCGATCCCTTTCGGCCTGATCCTCGCCAAGGCGATGAACCTCGGCGATCTGCGCAAGATCGGATCGGGAAATATCGGCGCGACCAACGTTCTGCGAACAGGCAACAAAGCCGCTGCGGCCCTGACTCTTCTTCTTGATGGTGGCAAGGGTGCGGTGGCGGTTCTGATCGCGCTGGCCTATTCGGGCGAAAGCGCCGCCCAGCTTGCCGCGCTCGCCGCTTTCCTTGGTCATTGCTATCCGATCTGGCTCGGATTTAGGGGCGGTAAGGGCGTAGCGACCTTCCTCGGCATCCTTCTGGCGCTGCATTGGCCGCTTGGTCTTGCTGCCTGCGCCACATGGCTCGTGATCGCTGTGGTGATGCGCTACTCGTCGCTCTCGGCCCTCACTGCCGCGGGCCTCTCGCCCGTCCTCGCCGCAGCTTTGGGGCGCGGCGAGCTGGTCTGGCTGATGGTCGTTCTGGCCGTGCTGATCTACTGGCGCCACCGCGCCAATATCGCTCGGCTACGCGAGGGAACCGAGACAAAGATCGGCCAGAAGGGCTAGGCTCTAGTAGCTGTAGTCGGCGTAGATCCGCGTCAGATCGCCTTCCCAAGCCCCGTTGTAGTGATCGATCATCTCGTCAGCGGGCGTTTTTCCGGTCTCGACGCTTTCCTTGAGCGCGTTGAGGAAATGGGTCTCGTCAGGCACCATGCCACCCGCGCCGGGGCGGGCGCGCGCCTTCAGGCCGGCATCCGCCATCGCCACCGCTTCGCGCGCGAGATCGTGCATGGAAATCTTGCCGACCTTGCCCTGAAGCCCATCGACCGAGGCCGCCACGCGCAGCGCCTCGCGGGTCTCGGCGTCCCAGCCCTTGACCATGTCCCAAGCTGCATCGAGCGACGACTGGTCGTAGGTCAGGCCCACCCAGAAGGCCGGCAAGGCGCAAAGCCGCCGCCACGGGCCGCCGTCGGCGCCGCGCATCTCGATGAATTTCTTGACCCGCGCTTCGGGGAAAACGGTCGTCAGGTGGTCGGCCCAGTCCGACAGGGTCGGCCTTTCGCCGGGCAGCGCGGGCAATTCGCCCTTGAGGAAATCGCGGAAGGATTGGCCAAGCGCGTTGATGTATTTGCCGTCGCGGTAGACGAAATACATCGGCACATCGAGGACCCACTCAGCATAGCGCTCGAACCCCATCCCCTCTTCGAAAGCCCAAGGGAGCATTCCGGTGCGAGAATTATCGAGGCCGCGCCAAATGCGGCTGCGCCAGCTTTTGTGGCCGTTGAGCTTACCCTCGAGGAAGGGCGAGCTGGCGAAAAGGGCGGTCGCCACCGGCTGAAGCGCCAAGGCAACCCGCAGCTTCTGGACCATGTCGGCCTCGGACGAGAAATCGAGGTTGACCTGCACGGTGCAGGTCCGGCGCATCATCTCGGTGCCATGGGTGCCGACGGTCTTCATATAGCCGTCCATCAGCTTGTAGCGGCCCTTCGGCATCAAGGGCATATCCTCATGCGTCCAGATCGGCGCAGCGCCCAGACCGATGAACCGCGCGCCGATCTCGTCGGCGATCTCATGCACCTCGCGCAGGTGGCTGTTCACCTCGTCGCAGGTCTGGTGGATGGTCTCCAAGGGAGCGCCCGAAAGTTCAAGCTGACCGCCCGGCTCGAGGCTGACATTCGCGCCATCCTTGGTCAGACCGATGATGTTGTCGCCTTCGAAGACCGGATCCCAGCCAAACCGTTTTTGCAGCCCTTCGAGCATCGCCTTGATCGAGCGCGGGCCATCATAGGGCAGCGGGCCAAGCGAATCCTGAAGATAGCCGAACTTTTCGTGCTCCGTGCCGATCCGCCAATCGCTTTTAGGCTTGCAGCCACTGGCCAGATATTCTGCGAGCTGTTCGTGGCGCTCGATCAGGCCGCCGCCGGACTGAGGGATAGACATGGGTCGGCTTCTTTCATCACGTTTTCCTGATGCCACAGGTGTAGGCTTGTGCGCGCGAAGTCAATCCGGCGAAACCGACTATCGCCGCCAAATTTCCACCGCCTCGTCGAGCGGTTTGTCCAGCGCATCGATCATCGCCTGTGTGCGCAGGCCCGGAAGCGTTGCGAAAAGATCGAAGAGCGCGTCTGACCCTTCGGCATTCACCGGAATGTGAAGCCGCTCGCCGCCACGGGTGGCAAAGCGCCACTCGTTGCCCCCCTCCGGCGCGGGGCCGAGTGCCACGCGGGAAATCTCTTCGGCCGAAATGACGCCGCCGGTGACGGGGCCGAAATAAGACAAGCGGCGCTCGTCAAGCTGCACGACGCCGGCACCGCCGGCACCTTTGCGAAAGCGCGCGCGTTGAATGCCGGAGACGAGAAAAGCGGCGGCGGCGGCAACCATCGCCCAACCGATCCACTGCAGGATACCAAAGGACCACAAACCCCAACGCAGCCCGAACGCGCCCAGCGCGAGGGCCAGCCATACATCACGCCAGCGCCAAAGGAAGGCGCGGGCTTCGGGGCGGAGGAAATCAGACATCGAGCACCACCGGTTCTTCAAACAGAATAATGCTCCAATCTCCGATCCTGCGAAACCCGATTGCCTCATAGGCGCGCACCGCCATGTCAGATCCGGCAAAGAGCGTGGCTTTGGTGGCACCGGCGGCTCGCGCTTCGGCCATGTGCAGCGCCACCGCGCGGCGAGCAAACCCGCGACCACGCAGCGGCGGCGGAGTATATACGCCGCCGACCTGAACAATCTCGGGCAGGCGGGCGTTGATCCCTGTGGTCGCGACAGGCTCGCCGCCGACCATCAGCACCCGGTGCGAATCGCGCTCGATGGAGCTGTGATAGGCCCTTCGACCGTCTTCTTCGGCCCGATCCGGCGGCATCTGAATCGCCTCGATGGAATAGTCGATGCGCCAACGGATCATCGTCTCGGGATCAGCCGCCGCAAGCGGGACTAGCTCGCCCTCCCCTTGCGGAACGACAAGGCTTTCGAGATCCAGCGCGAAATGCGGGTCGTCGTCATCAAGGATCACCGGAACCTGCTCGAGCCCCAGCGCCGACTTGATTCCACGGGCATGATTTCGCGGGCCGATGATGCCTTCGGCCACGCGCCCAGAAACGGCTTTCGCGGCTGAGGCGAAATCACCAGAAGGCAGGTAGGGCATGATCATGCCCTTCTTGGTCATGCACAGAACATCGCTGATTTGGCCCGCATCGTCCCGCGCAAACCAGAAGCGCGGCGACAACGGCTCGTCGCCATCAAACCCATAGAACCGGACATTATTGAGGGGAAACATCGCGTATTCCGCGCGAGGTTTCAGAAAGGCCTCGATCTCGGGCCAGTCTTCGGGTCGAGCACGGATCATGCCCAGTCGCCCAGCGCGGATTGCCAGAGGGTAAGAGCTGCGACCGCGGCCGTATCGGCCCGCAGGATGCGGGGGCCGAGCCCCACGGGAAGGGCATAGGGCAGCGCCTTCAAGCGTGCCCTCTCAGCCTCAGAGAAACCGCCCTCGGGGCCGATCAGGATCGCCCACGGCCCCACCGGCTCACCGGCCAAGGCCGTCGCGGCACCAAGCATGGTCTCATCACAAAACATGAGCCGACGCCCTTGGGGCCAATGATCGAGGAGTTTTCCAAGCCGCTCCATGTCGGCGACCTCGGGCACAAACGTCCCGCCGCATTGCTCGGCGGCTTCGACCGCGTGGGCTTGCAGGCGATCTTGCTTCACCCGCCCCGAATTGGTGAACTCGGTCTGCACCGGCACGATCCGCCGCGCGCCAAGCTCCACCGCCTTTTCAACGATAAAATCCGTGCGCTCTTTCTTGATCGGCGCGAAGATCAGCCAGAGGTCGGGCGGCATCTGCAAAGGGCGGGTCTGTTCCACACAGAGAAGGCTGCCCCCCTTCTTGCCGGCCTGGGCCACCTCGGCGTCCCACTCGCCGTCGCGTCCGTTGAAGAGCGAGAGCAAAGTGCCGACAGTAAGCCGCATCACGCCGAAGAGGTAATGCGCCTGCTCTTTTGTGAGAGAGACGGTTTGCCCTTTCCCCAAGGGCTGATCTACATAGAGCCGAACTTTCGAAGCCATAGGACGAACTTATGACCGGGACCAGCGGAGCGCCAGAGGGACAAGTATCTGACGCCGTCAGGGGCAACTGGGTCGACCGGTTGGCTCCCAAGGCCACCCGCCCCTACCTGCGTCTGAGTCGCGCCGACCGGCCGATCGGTACTTGGCTCCTCCTCCTGCCATGTTGGTGGGGGCTCGGACTTGCCGCTCTGTCGGATGGCCGCTTCGGCCTTTCTGACCTCTGGATTGGCCTCGGCTGCGCCGCTGGCGCCTTCCTGATGCGCGGGGCTGGCTGCACATGGAACGACATCACCGATCGCGAGTTTGACGCGCAGGTGGCGCGCACCCGATCGCGCCCGATCCCCTCGGGGCAGGTCAGCGCCAAGGGGGCGGCGGTATGGATGATTGCCCAAGCGCTCATCGCCTTTGCGATTCTCCTGACCTTCAATTCAAACGCCATTATCCTCGGCGTGATCTCGCTCCTGCCGGTTGCCATCTATCCCTTCGCCAAGCGCTTTACATGGTGGCCGCAGGTGTTTCTCGGCATCGCCTTCAACTGGGGTGCGCTTTTGGCATGGGTCGCCCACACCGGGTCACTCGCCTTGCCTGCCATCGTCCTCTACGTCGCCGGCATCGCTTGGACGCTGTTCTACGACACGATCTATGCCCATCAGGATACCGAGGATGACGCGCTGATCGGCGTAAAGTCCACCGCGCGCCTCTTCGGCGATGCTTCGCCCCGCTGGCTGCGCCGGTTTCTTGTCGCCACCATTGTTCTGCTCGGTGCCGCAACGCTGCTGGCCGCAATCGACCGGTCGGTCCTTTCGCTTGTGATCGCCCTTGGTGGCGTATGGGCTTTCGGCTGGCACCTCGCCTGGCAGCTCGGCCGCTTCGACCCCGACTCGCCCGAGCGTCTCTTGATGCTCTTCCGGTCCAACCGTAATGCGGGCCTGATCCCTGTGCTGTTTTTCGCTGCTGCTTGGTTCGCGTGATTGAACCTGCGCCAATGAGCGCCTAGACATTCCGGAACCACTTGGAAAACCGATGCCGCTTCGCCTCTCCACTATCCTGATCCGGGTTGCCAGTTTCGCCATCGCGGCGCTTCTGTCCTATTTCGCCGCGGTCGCGGTGGCGGCCGTTGTCGAAAACCGCTCGGTGATTTCAGTCCAAGAAGCGCTTATCGACGACGGGCAGAGCTGGGCAACGGTTCTGGGCGATGGCCTTCAGGTGATTATCGAAGGTCGGGCGCCCAGCGAGGCCTCCCGCTTTCGCTCGATTTCGATCGCCGGAAGCATTGTCGATGCCAGCCGTGTGATCGACAACGTGTCGATCACCGATATCGACGGGATCGCCGCCCCCAAGTTTGCGATCGAAATATTGCGCAACGATTCCGGCGTCTCGCTGATCGGGCTTATTCCCTCCGCATCGGACCGGGCGGACATCTCGGCACGGATCGCCGAGATCGCCGACGGCAAACCGGTCAATGATCTTCTTGAATCCGCAGAATATCCTGTGCCAGCGGGCTGGAGACAGGCCCTGACCTTTGCCATCCGTGCCTTGGCGATCCTGCCGCGATCCAAAATCTCGGTGGCTCCGGGCGTGGTGGAGGTCACTGCGATCAGCGACAGCCCCGAGCAGAAGCTTGAACTTGAAACCAATCTTCGCGCGCTCGCACCTGCAACTATCGAGCTGAGCATGTCGATCAGCGCCCCGCGCCCTGTGATCAGCCCGTTTACCGCCCGCTTCTCGCTCGATTCCGAAGGTGCCCATTTTGACGCTTGCGCCGCGGATACAGCCGATGCCGCCGCCCAGATCGAGGCCGCCGCTCGTGCGGCAGGCCTTGAAGACAGTTTCGACTGTACAATCGCGCTTGGCGTGCCGTCCGGGTTCTGGGCCGATGCTGTCGAGATGTCGGTCCAATCGGTCTATCGGCTTGGTGGGGGCACCGTGACCCTTTCCGACGCGGATATCTCGCTCGTCGCTCTGGAAGGCACGCCCCAAGACCTGTTCGATACGGTAGTTGGCGAATTTGAGAATGCCCTGCCCGATATCTTCTCGCTGACCGCGTCGCTGCCGGTTGCGCCCGAAGCCGCCCCTGAAGGGGTCCCGCAGTTCAGCGCGACCCTAAGCCCCGAGGGCCACGCACAGTTGCGCGGGCGGGTTCCCGACGATCTTACCAACATGATGGTCGAGAACTATGCCAAGGCGCGCTTTGGCCAATCCAGCCTGACGATGGGGACGCGCGTTGTTGATGGGCTGCCAAAGGGCTGGTCTGTCAGGGTTCTGGCAGGTCTTGAGGCCTTGTCGATGCTGACCAACGGCTCGGTAATCGTTCAGCCCGATCTCGTGGCAGTTCGCGGTAACACGACCGACCCGGACACAACGGGCACTATATCGCGCCTATTCATTGAGAAGCTTGGGCAATCGGCGGAGTTTACGATTGACGTGAACCTTATCGAGCAGGTTGTCGAGGTCGATACCGGGCCAACACCGGAAGACTGCGTTGCGGATATTCTGGCCGTCACCGGCGACCGCAAGATCATCTTCGATCCCGGTTCAGCAACTCTGACCGCAGAATCGCGCTTGATCCTTGACGATATCTCCGTGGTCCTGCGCGAATGCATGGACGCGCCGATCGAAGTTGCTGGCTATACCGACAGCCAGGGCCGCGAAGAAATGAACAAGAACCTGAGCCAGTCGCGGGCCGAAGCGGTTCTGAGCGCGCTTCGCTCCCGTCGCGTCCCCACTGGGAGCTTCCGCGCCGTAGGCTATGGCGAGGCTGACCCGATCGCCGATAATGACACTGAAGAGGGCCGCGAAGCCAATCGCCGGATCGAGTTCAGGGTCTATGCGCTTGAAGATGGGGCCGCCCAGACCGACGAAAAGCCGGCGGAGGAAACCCCGCAAGACGAGCCACCGGCCGACGATAGTTCAGCCGGCACCGAAGGATAGGAACACCAGCACCATGAACAGATCCGAGTTTATTCTGGCGACCGCGATCATCCTCTTCGTCGCTTTCTGTCTTGGCTGGTTTGCCAGTTGGCTGGTCAACCGCTTTACCCGCGTGACACAGGCCGACATCGGCGAGCTTGAGCGCATGGCCCAGTCTCTACACGAGGCCGAGGAAACGCGGGACCAAGCGATCACCTATCTGCAACAGCGCGAGGCCGAGATGACCAACCAGCTCTCCCAAACCGAAGCCGAGCTTCGGGCGGCGATGGATGGTTTGCGCGAAGCGCGGCGCGAAGCGGAAGAGCTTCGCACCTATATCGAACGCAAGAACGCCTGATCAGGGGCGCGGCGCGGCGGCACGGCGCAGTCGGTCATTGATCGCGCGTCCGAGGCCGTGATCGGGAATTGGGGATACGGCAATCCGCTCAGCCCCCATTGCATCAAGCTCGTGCAGACAGCCAAAGAGCCGCGACGCCGCCTCGACAAGATCGCCCGATGGCGAGAGATTGATCGGCGCATCGACATGCCCAAACCCCAGCAGAATTTCGCCGGTCTCGGCATGATCGGCATCAAGCCGGAGCCGCCCATTCGGCGCATAGTGCGATTCGAGTTGGCCGGGGGCGATGGGATTGTCGGTCGCCTCCACCGATCGCGCCAAGGGATAGCCAAGGCAGGCTTCGATGGCCTCTATCGGAAGGCCGCCTGCGCGCAAAAGGGTTGGCTGCGGCAGGCATCCGATGATCGTGGATTCAAGACCAACGCCGCAATCACCACCATCGACCACCGCCTCGATCCGGCCGCCAAGGCCAGCCATGACATGAGCGGCGCGGGTCGGGCTGATCCGGCCCGAAGGGTTGGCGGAAGGGGCCGCGACCGGGCCGCCAAAGGCCCGCAAAAGCCCGTGTGCCACCGGATGATCCGGCACCCGGATCGCCAGAGTATCGAGGCCAGCCGTCACAAGCCGCGAAATGCCTGCACCCTCTTTCATCGGCAGAACAAGCGTCAACGCGCCGGGCCAAAAGGCATCAGCAAGCCGCTCGGCCTCGGGGGTAAACTCGCACAGCCCGTGAGCGGCATCGAGATCAGGCAGATGAACAATCAGCGGATTGAAACTCGGACGCCCTTTGGCCTCGTAGATCCGCGCCACCGCCAGATCATTACGGGCGTCGGCACCAAGGCCATAGACTGTCTCTGTCGGAAACGCGACAAGGCCGCCTTCCGCAAGCAGCCCGCCCGCGCGGGCAAGCCCGGCGGTATCGGCTTTCAGAACTTCGGTTTCTATCAAAGTCATGACGCTGCGTTTCTGTTGATGGCGAGCGGCAGAACGTTACCTTGCCGTCAATTCGCCGACATATAGACCGCAGCATGATTTTCCAAGCTGCGCGAGGACCGACCGCCATGCCCTATCGTTCGCCCGTTGCCGATATCACCTTCGTTCTCGACAAGATCGTCGATTTCGCAAGCCTCACTGGCACCGACCGCTTTGCCGAAACAACGCCCGACGTGACCGAGGCGATCCTGTCCGAAGCCGGCAGGATGTGTGACGAGGTTCTCGCGCCGCTGAACCGCGCGGGCGATCTGCATCCCGCAGTTCTTGAAAACGGCGTTGTCCGGACATCGCCCGGCTTCGCTGACGGTTACCGCGCCATCGCCGCAGGCGGCTGGATCGGTATGGCCGCAAACCCCGACCACGGCGGCATGGGCCTTCCGCAAACACTGGCGACCGCAGTCAACGACATGATGTCAGGGGCCTGCCTTGCGCTGCAGCTCAACCCTTTGATGAGCCAGGGCCAGATCGAAGCGCTGGAGCATCACGCCAGCGACGAGATCAAAGCGCTCTACCTCCCCAAGCTCATCAGTGGCGAATGGCATGGCACGATGAACCTGACCGAACCTCAGGCAGGCTCGGATGTGGGCGCGCTGCGGACCAAGGCCGAGCCTTTGGCGGACGGGACCTATGCGATCACCGGCCAAAAGATCTTCATCAGCTGGGCCGACAACGATTTTATTGCCAACACCTGTCACCTCGTCCTTGCGCGCCTTCCCGACGGGGTGGCTGGCACGAAAGGCATCAGCCTTTTCATGGTGCCCAAGCTGATCCCCGATGCCGAGGGCAACCCCGGCGAACGCAACTTGCTGCGCGTCGTCAGCCTCGAGCACAAAATGGGCCTGCACGGCTCGCCCACCGCTGTGATGGCGTTCGAGGGCGCCAAAGGCTGGCTCGTTGGCAAGCCGCATGGCGGCATGGCGGCGATGTTTACGATGATGAACAACGCCCGGCTCGGCGTCGGCGTGCAAGGGCTCGGCGTTGCCGAAGCCGCCTATCAGAAGGCGGTCGAATACGCACAAGAGCGGCGGCAAGGCCGCGTAGGCGGCACCGGCACGATCTCGGAATACCCCGACGTTCGGCGGATGCTGATGACGATGAAGGGCGATATCTTTACCGCCCGCTCCATCGCGCTCGATTGCGCCGTGGCGATCGACATGGCGACGGCGACCGGCGATGCACGCTGGTCGGCCCGCGCCGCGCTTCTCACCCCCATCGCCAAGGCCTTTGGCACCGATACCGGCATCGAGGTCAGTCAGATGGGGATGCAGGTGCACGGCGGCATGGGCTATATCGAAGAAACCGGCGCGGCACAGTTCCTGCGCGATGTTCGGGTGACGGCGATCTACGAGGGCACAAACGGCATTCAGGCGATGGACCTTGTCGGCCGCAAGATGATGGACGGGGGCGAAGCGGCTTTCCGTCTTCTCGACGAGATCGAGGCCAATGCCGAGGCCGCCCGTGGCGCGCATCCAGATCTGGCCGAGGCCGTGTGGAATGCCGCCGAATCGCTGCGCGAGGCAACCGAGTGGATGGTGGCGCAAACCGACATGAACGACCGCTTCGCCGGTGCTGTGCCCTACCTGCGCGCCTTTGCCCGTGTCCTCGGCGCCCACTATCACCTGATGGCGGCCCAAACCGGCGATGCCGCGCGCACCGCGCTTGCAGCCTTCACCATCCGCCGCATCCTGCCCGAGCATCAGGCGCTATTGGCTCATGCCATGTCCGGCGCGGCCGGGCTTGTCGATATTCCGCTTGAAGATCTCGGGCTTTGACACCTCCTGCAGCCCTTATCCGCTATCCCTTTGAGGAGCCCCCCGCAGCGGGCGAAGCGCTTGAGGTGGCCGAAGGCGTCCTCTGGCTGCGCTTGCCACTGCCGATGGCGCTGGATCACGTCAACGTCTTCGCCTTCGACGAAGGAGACAGCTGGACGATCCTCGATACCGGTTTTGACACCCGCAAATCCCGCGCAATTTGGGAGGCGGTTCTGTCTGGCCCGCTCCGCGGGAAACCTGTCAGCCGTGTGATCGTCACCCATTATCACCCCGATCACATCGGCCTTGCCGGATGGTTCGTCGGGATGGGCGCGCAGCTTGCGACCACACGCACGAGCTGGATCCTCGCGCGAATGCTGACCCTCGACGTCCAACCCGTGCCCACTGAGGAAACGCTGGCGTTCTATCGCCGGTCCGGCATGGACACGGCGCTTTACGAGCAGCGAAAATCGGAACGCCCTTTCAACTTCGCCGATTGCGTCCATGCCCTGCCCGCCGGCTACGAGCGCATTGTGGAAGGTCAGGAAATCCGAATCGGCGGCCGCCGCTGGATCACACGGGTCGGCCACGGCCACGCCCCCGAGCACGCGACCTTCTGGAGCCTTGAGGACAACCTTGTCATCGGCGGCGATCAGCTTTTGCCTTCGATTAGCCCCAACCTTGGCGTCTATGCCAACGAGCCCGAAGCCGATCCAGTGGCTGAATGGCTGGCCTCGTGTCGCCACTTCGCCGAGTTTGCCTCCGAGGATCATTTCGTTCTCGGCGGCCACAAGCTCCCGTTCATTGGCCTTCCGACCCGCTTGCGGCAGCTGATCGAAAACCACGTGGGCGCATTGGGACGACTGCTTGATCACCTCGCCGAACCCAAGCGCGGTGGCGAATGTTTTGTCCCGCTCTTCAAGCGCGAGATTGGCGCAGGCGAATACGGGATGGCGCTTGCCGAGACGATTGCCCATCTTAATCACCTACACCAGACGGGCCGCGCCCGCCGCTGGCAGGGCGAAGATGGCGCCTATCGCTGGCAGGCTATCTAGCGCGGCCAAAGCTGCTAAACTTGCGGCGACCGAACCCGGAGCCAAAATGAATCAGTCCGCCCGAAAAGACAGCCCGCAAAGCACGATCTCGACCTCTGCCGAGGCGGTCGAGAACGCGATCCTGCCGATGGTGCACGAGGTTCACAAAAACCCAGACACGCCTTGCGCGATGGACGGCGAGCTTCCCGAGAGCTTTCAGTATTCCGAAGACAAGAGCGAAGCACGCTGGGCCTATGAGCGCCTGATCCTCTACATCCAGAATTTCGAGAAGCAGTTGAACAAGGACGAAGAGGTCGCCTTGGGCTTTGCAGGCGGCGAAGCGGGTGTCGTGCGGATCGAGGGCCTCGGTTATTTCGATCCTGATATTCTGACCTTCTATGGCACGACCGATGATGGCGCGCGAACTCAGTTGGTTCAGCACGTCAGCCAGTTGAACGTCATGCTCATCGCCCTGCCGGCCGAAGAAGAGATCGAAGAGCCTGATCGGATCGGCTTCCGCCTTGCCCGCGATCTCGAAACGCCGGCTGACGCGACAAAACACACCACTTCCAAGGCGTGACAGGGGCTCCGATATCGTCTATTCAGCCGCGAAACACCTTTCTGACAGGAGCCTCCAAATGGCCGAACACAAACCCGGCACCATGAACATCCAAGCCCAAGAAAAAACTTTCGACGGGTTCATCAGCTTTGTGACCAAGTCGGTCATCGTGATCCTCATTGCCGTCGTGTTTCTCGCGCTCGTCGGCGCCTGATTGCTGTCCCTGACATGGTAAACCGCCGTTTCGTCGTTCTCGGGCTGCCTGTCGCTTTGGCGGCATGCGTCCCCGGCGAAGCGGTCTGGGCGCCGGACGAATTGGTCGAGGCCAGCGTCTATCGCCATGACGAGCCCCCTTCGCTGACGCTGATCACGATGAAATCGGTCGGCTCGGGCAGCGGGGCGCATACCGCCCTTCTCATCAATGCCAGCCAGCGCGTACTGTGGGATCCGGCGGGTTCCTTCAAGCAGCAGACCATCCCCGAGCGGAACGACCTGATCTTTGGCATTACGCCAAGAGTGCTCGACTACTACATCTCCTACCATTCGCGAGAGACCTACTACACGGTCATCCAAGAGCTTCGGGTGCCAGCCGAAGTGGCCGAAATGGCCCTGCGCGAAGCGATGGCCTACGGCGCGGTTGGCGAGGCGCGTTGCACAGTTTCCACCTCGGAAATCCTCAAGCGGCTGCCGGGCTTCGAAAATATCAAGGTTACATTCTTCCCCAACGAGCTTGAAAAGCAGTTCGCGAAATTTCCGGGCATCACGCGCGTTGAATATCACGAGGACGACGCCGACGATAAATCGATCGCCGCCGCCCAGATCGACGCCATGATCAAAGCTGGCCTGTAAGCCAGAATCCTCCGATCAATACGGCTGCGCCAGTCAAAATAGCCCAGATCACATTGCGCGTTGCGACCCCCACGAAGAGCGAAGCCGCCGCAGCCGCAAGGCGCAACGGATCGGTTTCGCCGCCGGTGGCTGCGGGCCAGAGCACGAGCGGCGCGACCATACCCGGAATGACAGCAACCGGCGTATAGCGCAGAAGACGCAACAGAAACTGCGGCAGCGTGCGATCCCCAAGGATGGCGAGAAACGAGAAGCGCAGCGCAAAAGTGCCCACAGCCAGAAGCACGATAATCAGCCAAATTTGGCCCGAGGAATACCCTAGCGCGCCCATTTGCTGCTCCAGTCCTCGACAAGCGCGCCCGTCAGCATCGCCAAAACCGCGGCAAGAAGCAGGCCGACCCCGCTTGGCATCCAACCCAGCGCCAACGCCCCAACCACGGAAACAAATGCCGCGGCGACATGGGGGATCGATTTGAGCATCGGGCCGATGAGGGCGATGAAGGTGATCGGCAGGGCGAAATCGAGCCCCATCGACGCGGGAATTGCCGATCCGACCAGCGCGCCGATTGCCGTCGCCCCACACCACAAGACAGAGATCGGGGCTGCCACCCCAAAGAAAAATGCGATCCGCGCAGGGATCGAGAGCTTGGGCTCAGTTTCAAAGCGGTCAAGGCTGACGGCATAGCTTTGGTCGAAGAGCATGTAGGATGCCAAAGCCCTTTGCCAAAGCGGCGCCTTGCCGAGATAGGGCACCAGTGAGGCAGAATACATTGCCATCCGCATATTCACAGCAAGACCCGCCAGAAGCACCATGAGGATCGGTGCTTGATCCTGCATCATCTGCAGCGAAGCAAACTGAGCGGCGCCGGCAATGACCAGAGCGGTGAACCCCATTGTCTGAATAAGGTCGAGCCCAGCCTCAGTCGCGACCACGCCAAAAAGCGTGGCAAAGGGCACGACAACCACAATGAAAGGCAAGCTGTGGCGTAGCCCCTGCAGGAACGCTTTGGTCGGTGTGGTGTCGGTCATGCTCGATCCTGCATTTCCCCGCCGAATAATCCGCGCATCAAAGAATGGCAATCCACGCGGTTTGCGATCATTCTTCCTTCAAGATCAGGACCGGCCACTATGAACATCACCCGAGGCGTCCAGCGCCATGACATCGCCCATGCCGCACAGCTTTATTGGCTGGCCTTTGGCGACAAGCTGGGCAGGGTCATGGGCCCCGAACATCGGGCGACAGCCTATGTCCAAAAGGCCCTTGGTCTGGACCACGCATTTTGCGCGCATGATCACGGCGGCAGGCTGATCGGGATTGCCGGCTTCAAAACCTACGAAGGCGCGCTGGTCAATGGCCGGCTGCGGGATATGGCTTCGGTCTATGGCCTGATCGGCGCTCTCTGGCGGGCGGCGCTGATGGCCCTGCTGATCAGCGACACCGACAACGAGCGGTTCTTGATCGACGGTCTTGCGGTGGCGCCTTCGGCACGAAGCCAAGGTGTCGGGACAGCGCTTCTTGACGCCATTTTCGACGAAGCCCGAAGGCAAGGCTATGCCGAAGTACGGCTCGAGGTTGCCGGCGACAATCATCGGGCGCGAGCGCTTTACGAGCGGATGGGCTTTGTCGCCGTCACGCAGATCGATATGGGCCTTCTGCGCTATCTCTTCGGCTTTGAGTCCACGACGACCATGATTCGCCGCGTCGCTTGATCCTTAGTCAAATGTGCCCGCCACTCGCCCAAGCAGCATAAAGGCCCGTGCGGTGCGGGTCTCGGCAAGGTCGACCAATTCGGCATCCGAGGCTTTGGGTTCAAGGCCAACGAGCATCTGATCGAATTTGCGCAGGAAATGATGAGCGGCATCGCGGAATATGGTGTCTTCGCGCATCCGCCCAGCGGTCAGCGCAAGGCTCGAGCGGTCTCGAATGCCGCCAAGTCCCGCGACAACCCGGCCGCGCTCGCCCTTGGCGAAACGGCGCCAGATTTCAGGGCGCGCACGGTCGGGGATCATGTCGTCCATATAGATTCCGTCCTGCGACAGAAGCGTCAGGACATCCTGACTGGCCTGAACCAGTTGCCGCGCCTGCCGGTCGCGCAGCGCGCGCCGGAGCGCTGAAAAGCCGACCTCGTCACTTTCGGTATCGGGGAAATTGAGTGCGCGGATCAGATCAGGTGTTTCCAGCGGCGGCTCGATGTCTTCAACCGAAGTTCCCAGCGCGAGGCTCGGCTGATCGTCCGTGGGGACGGGTTCGGGCGAGACTGGTTTGCGGTTGCCGTCGCGGTGGGTGGTGAAGGTTGTCAGCGCCACCTCGGTCTGGCGTGCTGTCTGGGCGATCTCGGCCAGCTTGCGCTCGACACTGGGCTGAAGCGTGCCGGTTGGGCGCCCTCTCTGATCTGCGATATAGCTTTTGCGAAGCGCCTCGACCGCAATCTGAAGCCGCTGGGATTCCTCGCGCACGATCCGGGCCGACCGCGCAGAAACCGCAGCCACCCAGATAATCGCGACGGGCAGGAAGACCACCATCAAGGTCAGGATAAACCGTAGGGAATCAAGACCCGTCTGATCGGATGGCGCGACAAGGAAGAAAAGCCCGATCCCCGCAAGCCAAACGAGGCTGGCAATCAACGCGACAACCTCGGTCCCGGAAATTCGCGCGTCTTCCTTGCCGACAAGAGCCGACTGACGAGAATCCGAATTGGTTTGGCGCTCTGCCATCAAATATCCCTGACCCAAGTTAGGGTCGTCTAAATATAGCTGACTTTGAGGATTTCGTAACCGCGATCGCCGCCCGGGGTTCGGACTTCGATGCTATCGCCCTCGGCCTTGCCGATCAGCGCCCGCGCCAGCGGCGATTTTACGTTGAGGCGGCCATTCTCGATATCGGCCTCGTATTCGCCGACGATTTGATAGGTCTTTTCCTCGTCGGTATCTTCATCGACAAGCTCGACCGTGGCCCCAAATTTGATCGACCCCGAAAGTTTGGTTGGGTCGATCACATCGGCGAGCGAAATCACACCCTCAAGTTCCTTGATACGGCCCTCGATGAACGACTGCTTTTCCTTGGCCGAATGGTATTCGGCATTCTCGGAAAGATCGCCATGCGCGCGCGCTTCAGCAATCGCCTGAATGATGGCGGGGCGCTCAACGCTTTTGAAATGGCGCAGCTCGGCCTCGAGCTTCTCAAACCCGGCGCGGGTTAGGGGGATCTTTTCCATCGGTATTTCCGGTCTCACAGCAAATTGGACCGAACCATAGAGCGGCAATGGTCGGTTTTGCCAACTGAACCAAACTGAGGTCTGAATGCAAGTGCAGAGAGGGCAAAGCCACAAGTTGTACGTCTCGTCCCTGTGCCTATAGTGAGGCGCGGCACACAGACAGGCGAGCCTCGATGAACAAAAGCGAGCTTAACGGCGATCTTCGACGGATGTTGGTCGTGGTTGTCCTCTACCTTGGGTTTGCATCGGCCTTGGTTTGGTTCGTTCGAGAAAATCCATTGGACCTGCTCGGTTCAATCCTGCGCAACGTGCCCCGTTCGATAGATATCTTCCTGCAGGTCGGATGGTGGGTTCCGCTGGTGATCCTGCCGACCCTATTCGTGATCCCTTGGCGAACGATGATTCACAGGGTTCCGGCTGCCGTCGTCATGATCATCCTTTGCACGGCATTCTTTCTTACGTTTTCTCTGGTCAAGACCTCTCTGACCTTTGTAACTCCATTCTATGCCGACCCTCTAATGGCAGAGCTTGATATGGCCCTGCATGGCGGCACAGACCCGATCCTGCTCGCTCATCTTCTTCCTATTCCAGCGTCGATAGACGTGCTTGAGCCAATCTACTCTGCGACTTGGCTCGTTCCAGCGACGTATCTTCCGGTTCTATCCACGTTGTTCGATAGCAATCCGAACAGGCGCAAGAGGTTTGCATCCCTTTACCTTCTGTCCTGGGTTGCAATCGGAAACCTGTTGGCGTTGATCTTCCTGTCTGGCGGTCCAGTCTACTATGATCGCATCCTCGAAACCGCCCGCTTCGAATATATCCCGGATCTTCTCCTTCAAGTCAGCACGAGCGACACTGGCCTGATCTGGCTGCACGACTGGCTTTGGGAAGCATACCAATCAGGCGGGGATCTGCCGGGTTCAGGCATCTCAGCCTTTCCAAGCGTCCATGTCGCTATGGCAACGGTCTGTGCCCTCTATCTTTTCGAACTGGACAATCGTTTCTGGCCAATCAGTGTCTTGATCATAGTTCTGTACCAGTTCTTGTCGGTCTACCTCGCCTGGCACTACGCGATTGACGGCTATGCCTCGATCGTTTTGATCGTCGTGGCCTGGAGGTTGCTTCGCACGCGCACGCCCGCTTGAACCACAATCGTAAACGCGCACCTGGACGTCGCAATTGACCCTGCATTCCCCCTCAGATAACGACTATCGAGCAAGAAAGTTGCGCTGATCGAAGAACTTGGAGGGGCTGCCGAAAATGTCCGACATTGAACGCGAAGCAATGGATTATGATGTGGTCATCGTGGGTGCGGGGCCGGCAGGTCTTTCCGCCGCGATCCGGCTCAAGCAGCTTGATGCTGACTTGAATGTGGTGGTCCTCGAAAAAGGTTCGGAAGTCGGCGCGCATATACTTTCCGGCGCGGTTCTGGACACCTCGGGCCTTGACCGCCTGATGCCGGATTGGAAGGAAAAGGGCGCCCCGATCAAGACCGAGGTGAAGGAAGACAATTTCTACATGCTCGGCGCCGAGGGCTCGATCCGGATCCCGAACTTCGCGATGCCGCCCCTGATGAACAACCACGGCAAATACATCGTTTCGATGGCCAACGTTACCCGCTGGATGGCTGAACAGGCCGAGGCGATGGGTGTCGAAATCTTCCCCGGCATGGCCTGTTCGGAGCTGGTCTATGGCGAGAACGGTGAGGTCGTCGGCGTGGTCGCGGGCGAGTTTGGCAAGGAAGCCGATGGCAGCATGGGGCCGAACTACGAGCCCGGAATGGAACTGCGCGGCAAGTATGTCTTCCTCTCCGAAGGCGTGCGCGGCAGCCTCTCGAAAGAGGTGATGGCGAAATACAATCTCTCCAAGGGCAAGTGCTCGCAGAAGTTTGGCCTTGGCATGAAAGAGATCTGGGAGATTGACCCCGCCAAGCACCGCGAAGGCACGGTTACCCATACGATGGGCTGGCCCCTCGGCTCTAACGCCGGTGGTGGATCGTTCATCTATCACATTGAAAATAATCAGGTTTACGTCGGATTCGTCGTTCACCTGAACTATGCCAACCCCTATCTCTTCCCCTATATGGAGTTCCAGCGGTTCAAGCATCACCCGATGGTGGCCGAACTTCTGAAGGGCGGCAAACGCGTGGCCTATGGCGCCCGTGCCATCAGCGAGGGCGGCTGGCAATCAATCCCGCAAACGGCTTTCCCGGGCGGCTGCCTTCTGGGCTGTTCGGCGGGCCTTGTGAACGTGCCGCGCATCAAGGGCAACCACAACGCCATGCATTCGGGTATCGAGGCGGCCGAAGCCGCCCATGCCGCGATCAAGGCGGGCCGTGGCGGCGATACGCTGATGGAATACGATGTTGCGCTCAAGGCAGGCCCCGTGGGCAAAGACCTCAAGCGCGTGCGCAACGTCAAGCCGCTCTGGTCGAAGTATGGCCTTCTGACCTCGCTCGCCGTGGGCGGCCTTGATATGTGGACCAACAATCTCTTTGGCCTGTCGCTTCTCGGCACGCTGCGCCACGGCAAGTCGGATGCCGCTGCGACCGAAGAGGCATCCAAGCACAAGCCGATCGACTATCCCAAGCCCGATGGCAAGCTGAGCTTTGACCGGCTGACCAACGTCAGCTTCTCGATGACTAACCACGAGGAAAGCCAGCCCTGTCACCTCAAGCTCAAGGATCCCTCGATCCCGATCTCGGTCAACCTGCCGAAATACGCCGAGCCCGCCCAGCGCTATTGCCCGGCCGGCGTCTATGAGGTGATCGAGGAAGAGGGCAAAGATGCGCGCTTCGTGATCAACTTCCAGAACTGCGTCCACTGCAAGACCTGTGACATCAAAGATCCCAGCCAGAACATCAACTGGACGACCCCGCAGGGCGGCGACGGGCCCAACTATCCGAATATGTGACCAAGGGGGCTTCGGCCCCCTTTTTCATTTTCACACGAAGCTTTGTCCTTGGTGCGATTGCGGCTGTCGGCGCGGTTCACTAGGGTGGCCCTGCGATTTCCCGCCAACGAAAGACCAGTTTGCCGTGAAGAATCTCCGCCGCCTTGTTGCCGCCTCGGCCTTTTCAGTCGCCGTCGCCGGTCCGGTTGCGGCCGATCCCGATGCCGGCGCCTATCTGGCAGCCCGAATGGCGATCATGGACTACGATTTCGCCCTGTCGACGGCCTATCTTGACCGCGCTCTGATCGACGACCCCCAGAACCCGGTGCTTCTCGAAGAAGCGCTCCGCGCCCATTTTGCACTTGGTGAGTTTGACACAGCTTTTGGCCTTGCCGACCGAATGGTCGCGATCGGAATTGAAAGCCAGACCGCTAATTTCATCGCCATGGTTCACGCCGCCCATAGCGGAAACTGGCAGCGGATATTTGCCCTGCTCGAACAAGGCCAGAACGTCGGCCCCCTGGTCGATGGTTTGGCACAGGCCTGGTCATTCGTCGGCCGCGGACGAATGACCCGCGCGGTGCAAAGTTTCGATGAAGTCATTGATTCTCCGGGGCTCCGCGCATTCGGGCTCTATCACAAGGCTCTTGCTCTTGCGTCCGTTGGGGATTTCGAGGGCGCCGACGCGATCCTCTCTCTACCACCCGAACAGGGAATGCAGCGGACGCACCGCGCCGCTCTTGCACGGGCAGAGATCTTGAGCCAACTCGGCAAAAACGACGAGGCCATTTCCCTTCTTCAAAACTTTGCCGGCTCCATTGGCGATCCTGTCTTCCTTGACAAGATTGCCCGGCTACAATCCGGCGAGGCCCTCCGTTTCGAGTTTGTTTCTGGCCCCATACAGGGGATGGCCGAAGTCTTCTTTTCGGTGGCTGCAGCCATCGAAGGCGATGCCGACGACGACTACACCCTTCTCTATTCCCGCGCGGCCGAGGCGCTTGATCCGACCCACAGCGAAGCAATCATCCTTTCGGCGCGCCTTCTTGAGGCGCTCGGTCGTTTTGACGAAGCGAATGAGACCTACGCCAAGATTTCCAGAGAAGACCCGGTTTATTTCAGAGCCGAGCTGGGACGGGCCGCCGCGCTTGACAGCGCGGGCCGCACCGACACGGCAATCGAGGTCTTGAACGCACTCATTCGCAACAGCGGCGAAATGCCTGACGCGCTGGCTACCCTTGGGGATATGCTTCGCCGGGGCAACGATTGGGCTGCGGCAAATGCGGCCTATACCCGCGCGCTCGCGGCCTATGGGCCCGACGATCCGATGCGTTGGGTTGTCCTGTACACGCGGGGGATCACCTCGGAGCGCATGGGCAACTGGGCCGAGGCCGAGGCCGATTTCCGCGCCGCTCTCGAGCTTCAGCCGGGGCATCCTTCGATCCTGAATTATCTGGGCTATTCGCTCGTCGAAAGGCGTGAGAAGCTCGACGAAGCGCTCGACATGATCGGCCGCGCTGTGGATGCCCAGCCCAACAGTGGCGCCATCGTCGATAGCCTTGCTTGGGTGCTCTACCGGCTCGGCCGCTATGACGAGGCGATTGTCCATATGATCCGCGCCGCCGAGCTCGAACCGCTTGATCCAATCATCAGCGACCATCTGGGCGATGTTCTTTGGGCCGTCGGCCGCGAGGCCGAGGCGCGGTTCCAATGGCAGCGAGCCCTATCCTTCGGGCCAGAAGAAACCGACGCAGTCCGCATTCGCGCCAAGCTTGCCAAGGGGCTCGACAAGGTTCTCGAAGAAGAGGGAGCACCGCCCCTCGCGGTGCCGCGTGATGAGCGTTGAGGCCTTCGCCCCCGCCAAGGTCAACCTGACACTTCACGTCACGGGCCGGCGGACGGATGGCTACCATTTGCTCGAAAGCCTCGTCGTCTTTCCCGATGTCGGTGACAGGCTGACTTTCAGCGAGGCCGACACCTTGAGCCTCGAGGTTTCGGGGCCGATGGCAGACGGTGTTCCAACCGACGCCAGCAATCTCTGCCTCAGGGCGGCGCGGCTCCTAGGCGGAACCAGAGGCGCTCGAATCTCGTTGGAGAAGCGTCTGCCGCACGGTGCCGGAATTGGCGGCGGATCATCAGATGCCGGAGCGACGCTGCGTGGCCTTGCCAAGCTGTGGACCGTTCCTTTGCTTTCGCCCGCTGCAACAGTCAGCCTTGGAGCAGACGTCCCTGTCTGCGTAGGCGCCCCGAAAGCAGCGGTGATGAGCGGGATCGGCGAAGTGCTGTCGCCCGCACCGGAAATGCCTCCATTCGCGATGCTATTGGTCAACCCGCGGGTCGCAACCCCGACCGGCGCCGTCTTTGCGGCGCTTGCAGCGAAGGGCGACATGGCGGCCCAGCCGATGCCCCGAATGCCCATTCGATTTCGCGACCTAGAAGATCTCGTGCGCTGGCTCAAAACGACCCGCAATGACCTTGAAGAGCCCGCGTCAGAATTTGCGCCGATTGGGGCGGTGCGGGCAGCCATCGAGGCGCAGGCAGACTGTGCTTTTGCACGGATGTCTGGGTCGGGCAGCACCTGTTTTGGCCTCTTCGAAAGCCGGGCGCAGGCGGATGCCGCCGCCGAAGCGATTCGGAGATCTCATCCCGAATGGTGGATCTCAGTGGGGGACGTTAGTTGATCCGCTCAACGACGTAGTCGGCGAGATCGATTAGCATCTCGCGCAACGGATGCTCAGGCAGCTTGGCCATCTCGGCCTTGGC
>JBFEXG010000119.1:0-7438 GCA_041546005.1 Paracoccaceae bacterium | reverse complement strand
GTGACGATCCGGGGTCTTGGGGTTACCGGTTCGGGCGCCAAGCTTGAAGACCTCGACAGCGGCATCTTTCTGACCGCGAGCGCCGATGGTGCTATCATCGAAGGCAGCCGCCTCGAGCGCAACCTGATCGGCATCAACGTGCATGGCGCAGCGAATGTCATCGTGCGTGGCAACGATATCCTCGGGCGTAACGATTTGCGGGTGCCCGAGCGGGGACCCGGTGTCTATGTCTGGAACGCGCCGAACCTTTTGGTCGAAGACAATGCAATCCGCAGGGGACGCGACGGGATCTTCATCTCCAGTTCGAGCAAAGCCACCTATCGCGGCAATGACCTAAGTGAGCTGCGCTATGCGTTCCACTCCATGTATGCCAACGACATACGGGTCGAGGGCAATGTCAGCCGTGGCAACGATCTCGGCTTTGCCTTCATGTATTCGACCCGCGTCACTGCCGTTGGAAACCTGTCGGAGGGCGATGTCACGCATGGCTTCTTCATGAACTTTGCCAACCGTTCGACCCTGATCGGCAACGAAGTCCGCGATGGCGGCGAGAAGTGCCTCTTCATCTACAATTCCAACCGCAATTTCTATGAGGGCAACCGTTTGGAAGGTTGTGACATCGGGGTTCATTTCACCGCCGGTTCCGAGGGCAACGTGATGAGCGGCAACGCCTTCATCAACAACCGCACCCAGGTCAAATACGTAGGCACCCGCTGGCTCGAATGGTCGCAGGATGGCCGCGGAAACTATTGGTCGGACCATGCCGGTTTCGACATAGACGGCGACGGCACTCTCGACAGCCCCTACCGGCCGAATGACGTGATCGACAAGCTCATCTGGTCGCAACCGATGGTGCGGCTATTGACTGGCGCGCCAGCGATGCAGCTCGTCAGCTGGAGTCAGGCGCGGTTTCCGGGCCTGACGCCCGGCGGAGTTGTCGACAGCTATCCCATGGCATCGCCTGCCCAGGCAGGTCTTGTCTCTGTTCTCGAGGGAGATACCCAATGACCGATACGCCGATACTCAAGGTCGAGGGAATTGACCTCGATTTTGGTGAGTTCCGCGCCCTGCACCAAGTTGACCTGACCGTGCGCCCCGCAGAACGGGTCGCGGTTCTGGGCCACAACGGGGCGGGGAAGTCGACACTTTTCAAGGCCATCCTTGGGTTTCTTCGCGCGACCGCCGGGACAATCGAGATTTGCGGCTCGCGCCCCGGCAGCGATGCCGCTCGGGTCGCAGTCAATTACCTGCCCGAGAACGTCGCTTTTCATCGCAACCTGACCGGCACCGAAGTCCTGCGTTATTTCGCCGGGCTACGTCGGGCGCCGCGGTCCGAAGTTGAGACACTGCTTGAAAAGGTGGGCCTTGGGCCTGCTGCAAAGCGCCCTGTGGGAACCTATTCCAAGGGCATGCGGCAAAGGCTTGGTCTGGCGCAGGCTCTCGTCGGTGCGCCGCGGCTTCTTCTGCTCGATGAGCCGACCAGTGGTCTCGATCCGATTTCGCGGCGCGATTTCTATCAGATCATCGCGGACGCCGCAGGCCGCGGCTGCGCCGTTCTTCTTTCCAGTCACGGGCTTGAAGAGATCGAGACCCGCGTCGATAGGGTTGCCATCCTGTCCAAGGGCCGAATTCAGGCCGACGGCACGCTCGAGGCTCTTGCGGCGCAAGCCTCCTTGCCGGTGCGCATCCGCGCCACGGCAACCGCCGACACTGTCTCGGACCTCCACAGCCAGTTTGGCGGACAGCGGATCAATGGCGCGAGCATCGAGCTCTACTGCTCGGTGGCAGGCAAGCTTGATCTGATGAGCCGCCTGATCGCGGCTGGCCCGCTGGTGCGCGACATCACCATCGAAGAGCCAAGCTTGACGGAGCTCTACCGACATTTCTCGGCCAACTCAGCCACGGGAGGGGCCGGCAAATGTCTGTCTTGATCGTCATCCGTCAGGAACTTGTTCTCGCGCTTCGCAACTACTGGGTCGTGGGAGCGACAGTTCTTCTTGCGATGTTCGCGCTGGCTCTGGGGTTTCTTGGGGCAGGTCAGGGGGCGCAGTTCGGTGTCGATGTGCTGAGCCTGACGGCGGCATCGCTGTCCACGCTTTCGGTCTATCTTGTGCCGCTCATCGCACTCCTGATGTCCTATGACGGGATCGCCGGCGAGATTGAACGCGGCACGCTTGCCCTGACCATGGCGACGCCCATCCGGCGCGAAACCCTGTTTCTTGCCAAATTCCTTGCCCAAACGATCGCCGTTGGCGGGGCCATCATCTTCGGTTTCGGCGCGGCGGGGTTGGCGGTGGGGTTGGCCTTTGGCTTTGAACCCGAAGGGCTGGTGGCCTGGGGGCGACTGGTGGCCGCCTCGGTGGCTTTAGGGGCAGTTTTTGTGGGCACCGGCCTGACGCTTTCTGCCTATGCCACACGCGTTACCACTGCCGCGGTCTTTGCGATCGGCACCTGGCTCGTGCTCGTGGTGCTTTATGATCTCGCGCTTCTCGGGGCGGTGATCGCAGCCGGCGACAGCCTCTTCACCCGCGATGTCTTTCCTTGGCTCGTCTTGGCCAACCCGGCCGATGCGTTCCGTATCTTCAACCTCGCCGCGCTCGACGCTGCCCCGGTAGCCGGGCTCGATGGGCTGGCGCGAACCCTGCCATTCCCGGCCTCTTTTACTCTCGCCGTGATTGCCGCCTGGATCGCCGTTGCCCTCGGCCTTGGCCTCGGTCGCATCAGAAGGATCATCCTATGAGACCAGTCATCGCCCTTGCCGCTTGCGCCCTCGTGGCCCTTGCGGCCTGCAAAGAAGAAGAAATTGCCCGCCCAGACCCTGTTGCGATGACCGACGAGACAGTGGGCTATTATTGTCAGATGTACGTTATGGATCACCCCGGACCCAAGGGGCAGATCTTCGTCAAGGGTTTCGACGCGCCGTTCTGGTTCAGTCAGGTGACGGATGCCCGCGCCTTTGTCCTTGATCCGGAGCGCGAGGGTGAGGTGCTCGCAATCTATGTTTCCGACATGGGGGCGGCTGAGAGCTGGGCGATCCCGGGCGAGAACAACTGGATCCCCGTCGAGACCGCCTATTATGTGATCGAGAGCACTCAACTGGGCGGCATGGGAACGCCAGAGGCCATCTCCTATGCATCCAGGGCCGATGCAGAGGCGCTTGTGGCGGAAGTCGGGGGCAGGGTGGTTGGCTGGGAGGATCTGACAGACACCTATGTGCGCCCCGATTTCGATCAGACCGGATCAGACGAGCATGCACAAGCGGATGAGCATGCCCATGACGCTGGGGCCAACCCAGGCCAAATTGCGGAGGCAAACCAATGACATCGCAGCTAAGCCGTCGGCGCCTTCTCAAGATCCTAGCGGCATCGCCCATCGCGCTGGCCGCGGGCCCGCTGACCGCAGCCCCCCTTGCCGTTTGGCGAGGCCAGGCGCTCGGGGCGCATGCTGAGATCTATTTTGCTGGCCTGTCCGAAGACGCCGCAGCATCGCTTTTCGAACGGATTGAAGCGACACTTGTGAGAATAGAGATGCTGTTCAGCCTCTATCGTCGCGAGAGCGCCCTCTCGAGGCTCAACCACCAAGGGCGGCTCGATGCGCCGCCGCCCGAGTTCCTTGAAGTCCTCGCGCTTGCCAGCGCAGCCCATCACGCCACAGGCGGATTGTTCGACCCCTCGGTTCAGCCGCTCTTTGCGGCCCATGCCGAAGGCCGATCCGGGGACAGTGCGGCCAGAGCTCTGATCGGCATGGAAAAGGTTGTTTTTGATGCTGACGCCGTGCGGCTGGAGCCGGGAATGGCCCTGACCCTCAACGGCATTGCCCAAGGTTTTGCGACTGACAGGATCGCAGCACTTCTGCGCGACGCAGGGCTTGTGGATGTTCTCGTCGATATCGGCGAAATCGCCGCTCTTGGCCTGCCTGAGCCAAGCCAGATCGGCTGGCCTGTCCGGCTGCCCGATGGTCAGCTCTTGCACCTGCGGGATCGCGCCATCGCGACCTCGTCTTGGTCGGGAACAATGGTTGGGTCGACGGGGCACATTTTCCGCCCAGATGGTTTGCCAATAACCGATTTGCCGCTTGGAGTGAGCGTCCTGCACAAGAGCGCCGCCATGGCCGATGCGCTTTCGACGGCAGCGGCGGTGATGACCCAAGCCGAGCGCGAGGCGCTTGCCGGGCGTGGAGTTGAGATGATCGTGGCAGGAGAAAGTACGCCAGCGAAACTGACGCCGAGTTCATGATGACAGACACCACAATCACGCCCCGCAAAACAGGGCCGGGCAGGGCCATTGCATCAAGACTGGCCTGCGCCCTTGCCCAACCTATCCTTTCCAAAGTCGTCCGGCGGATTGCGGCGCGTCATCCGGGGCTCTTTGCTCGGCTTGGCCCACACCAGACGACAGATTTCCTGATTGATCCGGTTGAGCTCCCCTTCGCTCTTCACCTGCGGCCCGATCCCGAGGCGCTGGTTTTGCGAGCGGTTCCGCGCGATGCCATACCGCCGGCCGGCGCCACCATACGCGGCACCTTCATGCTGTTGCTGGAGCTTGTGGATTCAGAAGAAGATGGCGACGCCGCTTTCTTCTCTCGAGATCTAGAAGTTTCCGGCGATACCGAAGCGGTCGTGCGGTTGCGCAATGCCCTTGACGACATCGACGGCTCGATCGCGGAAGAAACCGCAGCCATGTTTGGCGCCCCGGGGCGAGCGGTGCTCGCTCGACTGCGCCGAGGCTATGCCGCCAACCTCAATGAAAGGAAGACCAGATGAGCCTTGGGGAATTGATTTGCCCCGCCGGGACGCCCGCCGCCTTACGCACCGCTGTCGATGCAGGCGCCGATGCCGTCTATTGCGGTTTTCAGGATGCAACGAATGCCCGCAACTTTCCGGGGCTGAACTTTACCCCCGAGGAATTGGCCGAGGCGGTGGCCTATGCCCATGCGCGTGGTGCCAAGGTTCTTCTGGCGCTCAATACCTATCCGCCGGCTGGCAAGGTGGATCTCTGGCGCCACGCTGCCGACATCGGCGCGCGGCTGGGTGTGGATGCTTTCATCGTGGCCGACATGGGGGTTGCCCACTACATCGCCCAGACCCATCCGGGCATCCGGCTGCATCTGTCTGTGCAGGCTGCGGCTTCGAGCCCCGAAGCGATCCGATACTATTGCGAGAGCTTCGGCGTGAAGCGTGTCGTGCTGCCTCGGATTCTGACGATCCCGGAGATCCGCCAGATCCGGAAAGAGATCCCTTGCGAAATCGAAACCTTCATTTTTGGCAATCACGGGCTGATGGTCGAGGGGCGGTGCAGCCTGACCAACTATCTGACCGGACAATCGACCAATATGGACGGTGTCTGTTCGCCTGCCTCGGACGTGGACTACCAGCGCCACGCAGACGGGTCGATGTCGTCCCATCTGGCGGGCTTTATGATCGACCAGTTCGGGCCCGAGGAAAATGCAGGCTATCCCACCATCTGCAAGGGTCGCTACACAGCGCCGCATCGGCCTGAGGGCTATTATGCCTTCGAAGAACCGGTGAGCCTCAACTTATCGCGGTTGCTGCCCGAACTGATCGATGCGGGCGTGCACGCGTTCAAAATCGAGGGGCGGCAACGGTCGAAGAGCTATGTGCGGGGGGTTGTCAAAGCCTTCCGAGCTGCGATCGACGATATTCGCGCGGGCCGTGAGGCAAATATTGCCGATCTGATCGCCCTGACGGAAGGGCAGAAGCAGACCCAAGGGGCCTTCGAAACAAAGAAATGGCGGTGATAAAATGACGAGACTGACCCTTGGCCCTCTCGCTTACCATTGGTCCGCTGAGGCTCGCCGTGACTTTTACGCTCGGATTGCCGACGAGGCGCCCGTCGACGAGGTCTATCTGGGAGAGGTGATCTGCTCCAAGCGTGCGCCGTTCCAAATGGCCGACCTGCCCCAAACCATCGACCGGCTCGAGCGCGCGGGAAAGACCGTGATCCTGTCCTCGCTGGCCGAAGTGATGCTCAAGCGTGAGCGCCGCGCGACCGAGGATTTGGCGGGGCTCGACACACCCGAGATCGAGATTAACAACGCCGCCGGCCTTTTCGCGCGGGGCAAGCGCCCCCACAGGATTGGGCCGTTCATGAACGCCTACAACGAGGCAACCATCTTGTGGCTTGCCGGGCAGGGGGCAACCCATGTCTGTTTGCCCGCCGAAATGCCCGCGCCGGCCATTGCTGTTGCGGCAAAAGCTGCGCGCGAGTTGGGCCTAGGTGTTGAGGTGCAAGTGTTCGGGCGTGTCTCGCTGGCGGTGTCGGCCCGGTGCTATCACGCTCGGGCTCATGGTCGAACCAAGGACAATTGCCAGTTTGTCTGCGAGGAGGATGCCGACGGAATGCCCCTTCGCACCCGCGATGACCGGCCGATCCTGCGCGTGAACGGGATTCAAACCCAGTCCGAGAGCTATCTCGGCCTGTTGCCAGAGACGACCCAGCTGACAAAAGACGGTGTGACGCATCTGCGCCTGATGCCGCAGGCTGTGGACATGGTTTCCGTGGCAGAGGTGTTTCGTGACGTGCTGGACGGTCGACGCTCTTTTGATGCAGCACAAGCCTGTCTTGCGGAGTTGAGCGGCACGGCGGACCTGAGCAACGGGTTCTATCACGGCGTGGCTGGGTATCGTCGGATCGCCGCCGCTGCGCCAAATTGACATAACAACGGAGACGCGCCGCATGACATCGACCGCCGAACAGATGCGCGCTTGGACCGGCCCTGCGATCCTGACCTATGGCTTTCGCCCTTTCTTCTTCGGTGCTGCGGTCTGGGCGGCGCTGGCAATGCTGCTGTGGATCGGGATGCTTACCGGGTTTGTCGAGTTGCCGACCGCCTTTGATCCTGTCAGCTGGCATGCCCATGAGTTTCTTTTCGGCTACCTCGGTTCGGTGATTGCGGGCTTTTTGCTGACAGCTGTGCCGAACTGGACGGGTCGGCTTCCCATCGTCGGCTGGCGGCTTGGTGCGTTGGCGGCATTGTGGCTGGCGGGGCGCGTTATCGTCCTGATCTCCGCTGGTCTGCCGTCTCTTCTTGTGGCGATTGTAGACTTGGCTTTTCCTGTTGTCCTTGCCGCCGTGATCGCCCGCGAGATCGTTGCCGGTCACAACTGGCACAATCTTGTCATGCTGGGAATTCTTGCAGCCTTCGCCGCCGCGAACGCGCTCTTTCACGTCGAGGCCGCGTCGGGAGATTATGCTGCGCGAGGCTATGGATTGCGGCTGGGGCTTGCCGCCGCGTTGATGATTATTGCCGTGATCGGAGGGCGGATTGTTCCGTCCTTCACCCGCAATTGGCTGGTTAAGCGCGGGGCAGGCCATTTGCCGGTTTCGGCAAACCAGAAATTCGACAAGCTGGCCTTGCTTGCCCTTCTGGTGGCCCTCTCGCTTTGGGTGGTGATGCCACTTGATGTCACAACCGGTGC
>JBFEXG010000074.1:0-9767 GCA_041546005.1 Paracoccaceae bacterium | reverse complement strand
GCGTCCAGCCCGGCGTCACGCGCGAAGCTCTGAATGCCGAACTGCGCGCCACCGGCCTCTTCTTCCCCGTCGATCCCGGCGCCAACGCGAGCCTCGGCGGCATGGCGGCGACAAGGGCGAGCGGCACGACCGCCGTGCGCTATGGCACGATGCGTGACAATGTGCTGGGGCTCGAAGTCGTCTTGGCCGATGGGCGTATCATCCGCACCGGCACCCGCGCCCGCAAATCCTCGGCCGGATATGACCTTACCGCGCTGTTCGTGGGCTCCGAGGGCACGCTCGGCCTCATCACCGAGCTGACCCTGCGCCTGCGCGGCCAACCGCAGGCCACCTCGGCCGCCGTTTGCGCCTTTGAGACGATGGACGGCGCGGTGTCGGCGGTGATCGAGACGATCCAGAGCGGTGTGCCCATGGCGCGGATCGAGTTTGTCGATGCGGCGACCGCGCTGGCGGTGAATGGCTATTCGGGCGCGAGTTTTCCCGCCCTGCCCCACCTCCTCGTCGAATTTCACGGCACTGAGGCGGGTGTCGCCGAGCAGGCCGAGACCTTTGGCGCCATCGCCGCCGAACATGGCGGTCGCGGGTTCGATTGGGCGCGGCAGGCGGAGGACCGCAACCGCCTGTGGAAGATGCGTCACGACGCCTATCTCGCCATCCTCGCCTCGCGCCCCGGTGCGCGGGCTATCGTCACCGATGTCTGTGTGCCGATCTCGCGGCTCGCGGAGGCCGTGGCCGAAACACAGGCCGATATCGCGGCCTCGCCGATCCCAGGCCCGATCCTCGGCCATGTGGGTGATGGGAATTTTCACGCGATCCTTTTGATGGACACATCGAACGCGCTAGAGGTCGAAGCCGCAGAAGCGCTCTCCGCCCGCATGGCTGAGCGCGCGCTGCGCCTTGGTGGGACAGTGACGGGAGAGCACGGCGTCGGGATGGGCAAACTGGGCTATATGGAAGCCGAGCACGGCGGCGGCTGGGATGTGATGGGGGCGATCAAGGCGGCGCTCGATCCCGACGGGATCATGAACCCCGGCAAGATCGTCCGCGGCAACTAGCCCAGAAGTGCCTTGGCCGCCGCCCGCGCGGCGTCGGTGATCTGATCGCCTGAGAGCATCCTTGCGATTTCGTCGATGCGTGCTGTCGCATCGAGCGGCACCACGGCGGTGGTGGTCTCAGTATCACTTTGGTGTTTTTCGACCCGCCAATGGTGGCCTCCAAGGGCTGCCACCTGCGGCGAGTGGGTGACAACGAGCACCTGCCCGCCTTCCGCGAGGGACGCAAGACGGCGACCCACAGCATCGGCGGTCGCGCCGCCCACGCCCCGGTCAATCTCGTCGAAGATCAGCGTGAGGCCCGCGTCGGTCTGTGTGAGGCACACCTTGAGAGCCAAAAGGAACCGGCTCAGCTCGCCCCCCGAGGCGATCTTGGCCAAGGGTCCGGCGGGCGCTCCGGGGTTGGTCGCGACGGTAAAAGCCACCTGATCCGTGCCCTCGGGGCCGGCCTCGCCTGCGGCGATCTCGGTCGCAAACACAGCGCGCTCCATCTTGAGGGGCGCGAGCTCCCCCGCCATGGCCTTGTCCAAACGGCTAGCGGCCTCCTTGCGCGCGGCACTCAGTCTCTTGGCGGCGGTTTCATAGCTCTCTTCGGCACCTCTCAGAGCCACCCGCAGCGCCTTGAGCCCCGCCTCGCTATTGTCCAGCGCCTCGATCCGGGCGCGGAAATCCTCGGCCAGCGCGGGCAGGTCATCCGGCCCAACCCCGTGTTTGCGGGCAAGGCCACGGATCGCAAAAAGGCGCTCCTCGATTCGTTCCAGATCAGAGGGATCGAAACTCAGTGCCTCAAGACAGTCCTCGACACCGCGCTGCGCCTCGCCCAGTTCGGTGATCGCGCGTTCCAGCGCCGCGAGAGGCTCATCAAGCCGCCCCTCGGCCTTGTCGGCCGCGCCACCAAGCCAGCGCGCAGCGTCAGACAGCATGCCTTCGGCGCCTTCATAGCCGAGCGCCTGAAAAGCCTTGCCGACATCGGCCCTGATCTTTTCGGCGGCCTGCATCAATCGCCGCTTGGCGTCGAGATCGGCGTCCTCACCCGCCTCAGGTGCCAAAGCGTCGAGCTCTGCCGCCGCGTGGCGCAGATAGTCTTCCTCGGCCCGCGCCGCTGCAAACTTAGCCTCGGCGTCCGCAAGCGCCCGAGCGGCAGCGCTTCTTGCGTTCCACGCCGCACGGGTTGCCGCCACGAGATCGCCCGCGCCTGCAAAAGCATCGAGAAGCTGCCGGTGCCCGCGCGGATTGAGAAGGCCGCGGTCGTCGTGCTGGCCGTGCAGTTCCACAAGACAATCGGACAAGGCCCGCAAGACCTCACCCGAAACGCGCCGGTCATTGACCCAAGCCGTCTTGCGCCCGTCGGCGGTATTGACCCGTCGCAGGATCAGCTCGCCATCCTCGGCCTCAATCCCCGCCTCGGCGAGCACCGCCTGCGCCGGATGGACCTTTGGCAAATCGAACACCGCCGTCACTTCGCCCTGCTCGGCCCCGGCGCGCACCAACTCGGCCCGCCCGCGCCAGCCAAGGACAAAGCCCAAGGCATCAAGAAGGATGGATTTTCCCGCGCCGGTCTCGCCGGTCAGCACATTGAGGCCCGGCTGAAACTCGAGAGCCAGCCGATCGATGATCAGCATATCGCGGATGTCGAGGCCCCGGAGCATGGATCACCCAAGGGCCGGCGCGGCGCCTGCCTTCATCACAGCCACTCGCCCTTGACCATCTGCCGGTAGATCGACGACAGCCAGCTGTTGCCCGCAGCCCGCGCTTCGAGCCCCTGACCAGTCAGAAGATCGTAGCTGTCCTGATACCATTCGGTCGACTGGAAGTTGTGGCCGAGGATCGCGCCCGCGGTCTGGGCTTCATCACGCAGGCCAAGAGCGAGATAGCTCTCGACAAGGCGCATCAGGGCTTCGGCGGTATGACGGGTCGTCTGATACTGCTCAACCACCAGCCGGAAGCGGTTGATCGCTGCCGCATAGTGACCCCGCTTGAGATAATAGCGGCCAACTTCCATCTCCTTGGCGGCAAGGTGATCGAAGGCGAAATCAAACTTCAGGCGGGCCGAGCTTGCGTATTCGCTGTCGGGGTAATTTTCGATGACCTTGCGCAGCGCCTGAAGCGCCTTGAGGGTCAGGCCCTGATCGCGGCCGATCTCGTCGATCTGGTCGTAGTAGGACAGCGCCAGAAGATATTGGGCATAGGCCGCATCGCCATCCGCCGGATAGAAATCGAGGAACCGTTGGGCGGCGGCGGCACTGTTGGCGTAGTCTTCGTCGCGGTGAAAGGCGAAGGCCTGCATGATCAAGCCGCGCTTGGCCCATTCGGAATAGGGATAAAGCCGCTCGATCTCGCTGAAATAGCGTGCAGCCTGCGGCTCTTTCCCGCGCGACAGCTCGTATTCGCCGCGCTGATAGATTTCCTCGGCGGTATAATTCTCGAGCGGCACCTCGTCTTCAAAGCTGAGTTTGCTACAGCCAGAAAGAAGCGCGACGGCCAGAAGTGATCCGGTGAGCGTTGCCCTCATCGTTGCGCCTGATTTGCGGCCTGACATTGAGCCCCCCGACATCCGTGCCTGTGATTGGAAGGGGATCGCCCCCGTCATCCCATCGTCTAGCACAGAAAGATGGGGCGCAAAATGCCTTTTGGCTTTTGAAAAGGGTTCAGGCGACGACCGCCAGATCACTGGCATGAAGGCCCGCACCAGGCAGGCTTGCGGCGGTGGCAAGATCGCAATCCACATAGGCCCAGGCCTCGGGATCGGCGAAAAGCGCACGCAAAAGCTTGTTGGTCAGGGCGTGACCCGCGCGAACGCCGACATAGCGACCGAGAATCGGTGCGCCCGCAGTATAGAGATCGCCGAGTGCATCCAGCATCTTGTGGCGAACCGCTTCGTCAGAATAGCGCAAGCCGCCCGGCGTCAGGACCGCATCGCCATCGACAACCACGGCGTTTTCATAGCTGCCGCCAAGGGCAAGGCCAGCGGCGTGCATCGCATCCACATCCGCCTGGCGGCAAAAGGTCCGGCTGCTTGATAATTCGCGCACAAAGGTGCCGTTGGCCATGCTCAGCATCTTGCTTTGCCGGCCGATGGCGGCATCGGCAAATTCGATCGAGAAATCGATCTGCAAGCTCTGGGCGGGTAACAGGCTCGCCTTGGCAGAGCTCTGCGACACCTCGACAGGCTTCAGGACTTTGATCGCGCGAAGCGGCGCGTTCTGGCTCTTGATCCCGGCGGCAATAAGCCCGCGCACAAACTGGGCCGAGCTGCCATCGAGAATCGGCACTTCGGGGCCGTCGATCTCGATCAAGACGTTATGAATCCCGCAGCCGGCTAGAGCCGCCATCAGGTGCTCGATCGTCGCGACGCTGACGCCGCTTGCGTTCTCGATGCGGGTATTCAGCGGCTCTTGAATCACCAAATCCCATTGGGCCGGAACCAGCGCATCCACCGCAATCACATCCGTGCGCCGAAAGACGATTCCATGGTCGCTAGGCGCAGGACGCAAAACAACCTTGGCCGAACGCCCGTGGTGGAGCCCATGGCCGGCAAAGGTGACAGATTGTAATAGCGTATTCTGCAAAGGAGCCTCGTTTCTTGGGCATGGAGGTATGCCTTCATGCGCGCGGGCTCAACTCACAGATTGCAACGGCTTGTAACAATCGCAACGAATTGATTCAAAAGCACTTTATCCCCAATCGAGGCACCACAAACGAAAACCGCCCCGATTACGGGGCGGTTTTGTTGCAGATCGTGAAGGATCAGTTGGCCTGACGGCGCAGGAAGGCGGGAATCTCGATCTTTTCCTGATCGGGGTCGGTTTCCGCGGCGCGGCTCTGCGGGCGCGGTTGCGGCTGAAGCCGGTGATCGGCGGCAGGAGCCTGACCGTGGCCGGTCATGCGGTTGATCAGCGAGTTGATGCCAAAGCGCGGCTTTTCAGGCTCGCCAAGCGGGCGCTGAGCCGACATGGGCTGGCGCTGACCGGCGCCGCCTTCGGGAACTTTTGACACAGCCGCCTGCAACCGGCGCATGGCCTCGGGCGACGGGGTTCCCGGGGCCGGTGCGCGCGGAGCGACAAAGGCATCGGGGGCGCGATCCATCGGCGGCTCGGCGCGTGGGGTATAGGCCGGCGGCGGCAGATCGTCCTCGGCCATTTCCGGCTCGAATTCCTCGAAGATATCCTCGGCTTGCTCGGCGGCCGTCATGTCCATCTCGTCCTCGAACAGATTTTCCTGAACGGGATTGGATTGAACAACCTGAGACCGTGCCGCGGCCATCGCTGCGGCGGCAGGGCGCGCGGCGGGCTGGGCGATCGGCTGGGCGGCGGGCTTGGGCGCAGGCTGCGCGGCGACAAGCGGAGCGGCCATCGAGCGGCGGGGCAGCGGAGCCTCGGCCCTGCTCGACACGGCGTCGATCCCAGTCGCCACGACCGAGACGCGCATCCGGCCGTCCATCGAGGTGTCGAGGGTCGAACCGACGATGATGTTCGCCTCGGGGTCGACCTTTTCACGGATCTTGTTGGCCGCTTCATCAAGCTCGAAGAGGGTGAGATCGTATCCGCCAGTGATGTTGATAAGGACGCCCTTGGCACCTTCGAGGCTAATCTCGTCGAGGAGCGGGTTGGCGATCGCCTTCTCGGCGGCCTCGATCGCGCGATTTTCGCCAGTGGCCTCGCCGGTGCCCATCATCGCCTTGCCCATCTCGTCCATCACGGCGCGAACGTCGGCGAAATCGAGGTTGATGAGGCCCGGACGAACCATCAGGTCGGTCACGCCTTTGACGCCCTGATATAGCACGTCATCGGCCAATGCGAAGGCTTCGGTGAAGGTGGTGTGCTCGTTGGCAAGGCGGAACAGGTTCTGGTTGGGAATAATGATGAGTGTATCGACGACCTTCTGCAGCGCCTCTACGCCATCTTCCGCCTGCCGCATCCGCTTGGCACCCTCGAACTGGAAGGGCTTGGTCACGACACCAACGGTCAGAACGCCGAGCTCGCGCGCGGCCTGCGCGATGATCGGCGCGGCGCCCGTCCCGGTGCCGCCGCCCATACCGGCGGTGATGAAGCACATGTGCGACCCGGCAAGGTGATCGACGATCTGCTCGATGCTCTCTTCGGCGGCAGCGGCACCAACTGTGGCGCGCGCGCCTGCCCCGAGACCCTCGGTAACCTTGAGGCCCATCTGGATCTTCGACTTAGCCTTGGATTGCTGAAGCGCCTGCGCGTCGGTGTTTGCGACGACAAATTCAACGCCCTCGAGCTCTTGCTCGATCATGTTGTTGACCGCGTTGCCGCCGGCCCCGCCAACGCCAAAAACGGTGATCCGGGGCTTCAGATCTTCCTGCCCGGGCATGGAGAGGTTCAACGTCATACTAAGTCCGCCTGTCTGTTACGGGCCCGTCTTGGAGCGGGCACTCCTTGCCTAAATTGCTGTGATCCTACCGACTTGCGGCCTTCAGGTCACGGGAAAAACGTCAAAACCCCACAAAATATGGAGTCATGCAGCAATTTTTCCGCCGGATATCGGCGAATGAGCAAAATCTTGCGTATTACCAGTTATCCCGGAACCATTTGACGGCTCTTCTGAGCGATCTGGCGGGGTAGCTGGAGGCAGGAATCTCGAAATCCCACCATTCATCCTGGGGATTCGCCGCAAAGAGCGAGAGACCCACTGCGGCGGAAAAACCGGGGCCAGAGGCCGCCTGAGGCAGGCCCTGGACGCGCAAGGGGCGGCCGAGTCGCACTTGGCGACCAAGGATCCGGCTCGCAAGGCCATCGAGGCCGGGTATCTGGCTACCGCCGCCGGTCAGCACGATTTGCTGGCTTGGCAGGTGTTCAAATCCGGCCGCATCGAGCTGGACTTTGACCTCTTCAAGAATCTCCTCGACACGCGGACGCATGATGCCAATCAATTCGGCGCGGCTGACTGTCCGGCGGTCGTGCTCCCAATCGCCGGTCTCGCCTTGAGTTTCGATCATCTCGCGGTCGTCCATGCCGGTGGCGACAACCCCGCCGTAGAAAGTCTTGATCCGCTCGGCCGTCGCCATAGGCACCTGAAGGCCCATCGAGATGTCTGAGGTGACGTGATCGCCACCCATGCGCACGGCATCGGCGTAAATCATATGTTTTTTCATAAAGATAGAGATCGACGTTGATCCACCACCCATGTCGATACAGGCCGCGCCCAGCTCTTGCTCGTCCTCCACGAGGCTCGCAAGACCCGAGACATAGGCCGAGGAAGCGATGCCGGCGAGCTCAAGATCGCAGCGTTTGATCGCGTAGAGGATATTTTGAAGGGCACTGGCATCGACCGTCAGAAGATGCAGGTCGGTTGTCAGACGGTTGCCCATCTGGCCGCGCGGGTCGGCAAGACCAGTGCGATGATCGAGCGCAAAGTTGACAGGGTGGGCATGAAGCACTTCACGGTTTTCGCCATAGTCGGGCATATCGCAGGCCGCAAGAACCCGGCCGATATCCCCCTCGCGCACCGTGCCGCCGTCAATCTCGACCTCACCATCAAGGCCATAAGAGCGCGGACGCGCGCCGCTGAGGCTGGCGATGACGTGATCCACTCGAACATTGGCCATCTTCTGAGCGGCCTGAACGGCAGTGCGGATCGCGCGTTCGGTCTCTTGCATCGCGTCAATTTCGCCAAAGCGGACCCCCCGCGAGCGGGTCGTCGCGGCACCGATCACTCGAAACGCGCTCTGCCCCGCCATAGGGCCGATACCATCGCTCTCGCGAAAGCGGTCGGGGCCGTCAAAGCGCAGGACAAGGCAGGCGATCTTGGAGGTGCCGATATCGAGGATCGCGATGACCCCACGCTGGAGCGCCGCCTGCCGGATCGAGCGCATCGCGCGCTGGGTTTCGTAAAGTTGCCGCATCTAGTTGCCTGTTCCTGAAACTGCCGCATTGATTTGCCGCATTTCCGCGGCGGCCCCCCCGGTCAGCCTTAGAGTAGGCCGATCCGGATTTCGCATATCGACCGCGACGATGTCGCGTTCGAGAAGATCCTGAGTTTGCGCCATCAGCACCACCCGTTGCAAAGCGGCGATCGGCTGATCCTGCGGCAGCAAGATCCGCTGCCCGCGCTCGAGCACCAGATCCCAGCGCCGATCCCCCATCCGCACAAGGCCCCGCAAATGCGGCGCGATGGGCCGGGCGGCCGCCATGATCGCCATGGCTTCGCCCAACGCCTCTTTGGCACCATCGCCGGCCACAAGAAGAAGATCGGGCCGGTCAGCGCGGGTTGCGACAACGCCCATGTCGGTGCCATCGCGGTCGATCAGGTGCAGCCCGTCGTCCTGCCGCCAAAGCGCGACAGGCACCCGCGGTGTGACATGAATCTCAAGGATGCCCCCCGATTTCACGCGCACGGTCGCATCGGCCACGGCGCCAACCTTGAGCACGGCACCTCGCAGAGCGTCGAGATCGAGATCGAACGAGGTCATCGGGAAATCAAGCGGCAGAACCTCGCGGATCGCGGCGGCGACATCCGGACTTGCCCCGTCGATCGCCATGGCGGTGACGGTGAATTCGGGGCGGGTTTCGATCGAGTTGCGAACCTCGGCCACGCCAGCAAAGAACATCGCGCGGCGCTGATCGTCTGAGAACCAGACCGTCGCGATCACGCCGATCAGAAGGAGCGGCACGCCGGTCCGCAGCGCCCGGCGCACGCCCGGCGTCAGCATCCAGCGCTGCCAGCGATAGCTCCAGCGGCTGGGCGATGGATCGCGATGCGAGGAAAAGCCTATCGATGACATGAGGCATCCTCCACCAGCCAGCGGCACAGGTCGGGAAAGCTGATCCCGACATGGGCCGCCTGTTCAGGGGCGAGCGAGGTTGGGGTCATGCCCGGCTGGGTATTGGTCTCAAGCAGCACGAGGCCCTCAAGACCGCGCGCCTCATCCCAGCGGAAATCGGTGCGCGAAAGCCCGCGGCAGCCAAGCGCCTGATGGGCGCGCAGGGCATAGTCGAGGCAGGACTCAGCAATCTCAGACGGGATTTCGGCGGGGATCACATGGCGCGAGCCGCCGGTCGCATATTTGGCGTGGTAATCATACCAGCCGCTTGTGAGAATATCGGTCACGGCAAGGGCGCGGTCGCCCATCACTGTTACGGTCAGCTCACGGCCCGGCGCGTAGGCCTCGACCATCACGGTCTCGGGCATTGCATCGTCAAGTTGCGGCGGGGTGTTGGCGGCATCCTGCACGATATAAACGCCGACCGACGAACCTTCGTTGTTGGGTTTGACCACGTAAGGAGGCGGCATGACGTGGCGCTGGCGCACTTCGTCTCGCGCGGCAAGAAGACTTGGAACGACTGGCAGGCCCGCAGAGCGATAGACGGCTTTGGTCCGCTCCTTGTCCATCGCAAGCGCCGAGGCCAGAACGCCGGAATGGGTATAGGGCAGGCCCAGCCATTCGAGGATGCCCTGCACGCAGCCATCCTCGCCCCAACGACCATGCAAAGCGTTGAAGACGACATCAGGGGCAGCGGCCTTGAGCTGATCGACGATATCCTTGCCGGCATCTATGGCGGTGACGGTGAAACCGGCGGCTTCGAGGGCGCGAACGCACTCACGGCCCGAGCTGAGTGAAACCTCACGCTCAGCCGATGGTCCACCCATCAACACAGCCACTTTGGGAGCCGTACCGCCCGACATTCCCGCTGCCTCACACGCAGGCCTTTACGGCCCGTCATTTGTTACATTCGACCCTTGCCCGGGGTC
>JBFEXG010000317.1:0-2819 GCA_041546005.1 Paracoccaceae bacterium | reverse complement strand
GAAACGCTCTGATGCCGAGGTGGCCAAGACAGGCGCGGCTTTGACCGGTTCGGAGTGCTGTCCAAGCGCCGCGGTAATGCGCGTCTCGTCGTCTTTTGTGATCTCGCCCGCGACGGTGTAGAACTTGAGCCCATTTCTGTCCGCGGGGATATGGCTGCCAGTGATCATGACGGCGCCGACCCCCCTCGTCTGCGCTTCGAGGGCCAGCGCCGGTGTTGGCAAGACGCCGCAATCAAGGACGGTAATGCCCGCTTTGCGGGCGGCTAGGCCAACCGCTCGAGCGATCCGCGGCGAGGAGGCCCGAAGATCTCGCCCGACACAAAGCTGTCCACCCGTGTTACAGGCCGCAATGAAGGCTTGGATGTAGCCTTCGACGAGGTCGTCCGTCAGCTCGACAACCAGGCCCCGAAGGCCACTTGTTCCAAATTTGGGCGCCATGAGCCTCTCGCAACGGTTTTGGTCAACCTAGCCGGGCACGCGGAGGACGTCTATCGGGGCCTGATCCTCAAGTTGCGGTGATGCCGGTCGATCCCTTCCGAAAGATCTCCGAAATAGCGCAGCGAGCCTTCTTCCAGAACAAGCGCCGCGTTGCAGAGCCGCTGAACGCTGTGCAGCGAATGCGAGACAAGGATCGCGCTGGAACCAGAAAGGGCGACATCAAGGCTCTCCTCGCATTTCTGGCGAAAGACCGCGTCGCCGACCGCGACGATTTCATCCAGCAGGAAAAGATCGAACCGAATGGCCATCGACATTGCAAAAGCCAGCCGAGCGCGCATCCCGGTGGAATAGGTGCGGATCGGTGCTTGGAAGTGGCCCCCTAGCTCGGCGAAGTCCGCTGTGAAATCGACAAACTCCCCTTCGGCGATTCCATAGACCCGGGCGACAAACCGCGCATTCTGCGCACCGGTCAGGTCGGGGTGAAGGCCGCTTTGGACACCGATGGGCCACGACACAGACCCATCGACCCCAAGTGACCCTTCATCGGGCCGCAAGCTGCCTGAGATCAGGTTCAGCAAACTTGTTTTGCCGGCCCCGTTGCGACCCAAAAGAGCGATCCGTTTGCCGCGCGGAATATCGATGGAGACCCCACCAAGAACGATCTTGTGGGCGGGTCCGGCGCGCATCCGCTTGGTGACGCGTGTCAGTCTGACGATGGGCGGGGGTGTCATCGCCTGTCTCGAAGGGCGGCAAGGGTCAGAACAGCTAGACCCCAGGAGCCCAGAAGGCCGATGGTCAACAAGATCCAGATGCCAAGCCTGTCGGGATGATGCGAGGCTTCGGCAAGGGTTGGCCTGACAAATGCCGCGAGATAGCGGTTTTGTCGCCGCGCTTCGGAAAGAATGGCGTCAAGGCCGCTGCGCGCCGAAAGATAGGCTGCCTCGGCAAATTCAAGATCAACCCGAAGCCCCTCGTATTCTCCGACCAGATCGGCAAAGGCCCGCCCGCCGGTCCCCACTCCTCCCAGCTTTGCTCTTTCCCCTTCGATGCGTGCCTCGATCACGTCAATCCGGGCTTTGGCCTGCAGCAGCCGGGGGTCGCTCTCTTGTGCCGTCTTGCCAAGCATATCGAAGGAGATCATCGCCTCGGCCAGCTGTTCTTGCAGCGATCCCAAAACGCCCATCTGACCGCTCAGGTCGGCGCTTACGTCGACGATGCGGTTTTGATTTCGAAAGAGGGTCAGGGCCTGCCGCGCGGTTCGAAGGCGAGCGGCGGCGGCATCAAATTCTTCCCGCGCCTGCCGGGTGGTGTCGGCGCGGGCGATAGCGGCCAGCCGATTGATCATCTCGCTTGAGACCGACAGGAGCTGTTCTGCAACCAGCTGCGCTTCCGTGGGGGAAAAGGCGCGGACTTCGACCTCGATCAACCCGGTTCCGGGCTCATAATGCGGCCGAACCATCCGGCGCCAATAGGCGACAAGATCCTCGATGGTCGCCCCAGCGCGAAGCGCGAAAACGGGATCGCCGGGTTGTTCATAGATGTGCCGAAGGTTCACTTGGCGATCGATCTCGGCGACCAGCTCTTGGCTTTGAATAAACTCGTAAAGGATATCGCTGTCTGACGTGGCCGAGCCCGAGAGTTGCGCAAGCCCGCCTAGGATATTTGGGGCAAGCGAGGTTTCTTCCCGGCGCACGGTGAAGCCAAGCCGCGAGACATATTGATCAGCCGCGAACCCGCCAAGATATACGCCGGCCACGGTCGCGGGAAGAACGACCCACGCCACAAAACAAATGATGGCAACGACGTTGGGGCGTCTGTTTCGGGAGGGCCGGTCGGGGGGAATGGCAGGCTCCTTTCTGGGCTGAGCCGAAGCTAGTGCGCAGGCGTTAACGCCCCATTTACGACGATCGGCGAAATCATCGGGGCCATGACGATCGCCCGCCCCCTCCTTGCCGCAACCCCGCGTCCTTCGGCGCGGCGGGCGATTTGGGCGCTATTGCTGCGCGAGGTTGCCTCGACCTATGGTCGCTCGGCGGGGGGCTATCTTTGGGTCGTGGCCGAACCGGTGGGCGCCGTTGTCATCATGAGCGTGGTTCTGGGTCAAATCCTTCGCGCCCCCGGCCTTGGCGAGAATTTTCCTTATTTCTATGCGAGCGGCTATTTACCCTTCGCTCTCTATACCGCGATCTCTGCGTCGCTGGCGCAAACGCTTCGCGCCTCTGCCCCGCTTCTCGGCTTGCCTGCTGTTTCACTCGCTGATGCTCTGATTGCCCGCTTGATTCTGGGGCTGATAACGCAGGCCTGCATCGCCGCGATCGTCATCATGCTCGTTATCTGGCCCACGGATCATCGCCCCTTTCTAGATTGGAGCGCTCTGAGCG
>JBFEXG010000283.1:0-3217 GCA_041546005.1 Paracoccaceae bacterium | reverse complement strand
TTCTGGATCATCACGAGGCCCTCGGCGGTGATCGTCACCGTCAGCGGCTCTTCGTCGTCGGTTGGCAAGGCGTTGGCTGCCGTTTTCGGCAATTCGACCGGAACACCCACCGTCATCAAGGGGGCTGCGACCATGAAGATGATCAGAAGCACAAGCATCACGTCCACGAAGGGCGTGACGTTGATTTCCGACATCGGCTGAGCGCGGCGACGGCGGCGGCGGTGATTGCCACCCGTCTCCGCCGTCTTTTTCATCACTCCAGCGCCCATGTCAGCTGTCCAGCTGGCGCGAGAGGATGGTGGCGAACTCGTCGGCGAAGGCCTCGTATCCGGAGACGATCCGGTCGGCATCGGCGCTAAGCTTGTTATAGAACACCACCGCCGGGATCGCGGCGAGAAGGCCGAGGCCCGTCGCCAGTAGCGCCTCGGAAATACCGGGGGCCACAACCGCGAGGTTGGTATTCTGGGATTCAGCGATCTCGATAAACGAGTTCATGATGCCCCAGACCGTCCCGAAAAGGCCAACAAAGGGCGCGGTGGAGCCGACCGTCGCCAGAACCGGAAGGCCTTTTTGAAGGTTGCCCGCTTCCTTGGCGATAGCCACGTCCATCGACCGGTCGATCCGCCCCTGCGCGCCGGCGATCAGGTCGCCATCGTCGCGGTGGCTGCGCCGCCATTCGAGCATGCCTGCGGCGAAGATCTTTTCACTCTGCCCCTTGGGCGCGGCGCCTATCGTGTCGAACAGCACATCAAGCGGTTCGCCCGACCAGAAGGCCCGGTCGAAAACCTCGGCCTCGGCGCGCGCCTTGCGGTATTGCCGATGTTTGTCGATCACCACGGCCCAACACCAGACCGAGGCGGCGACGAGCATGAGCATCACCAGTTTGACCAGAAGCGTCGCGCGGGCAAAGAGCGCCCACATCGTGTAGTCGGTTGCTATTTCCATCTGCCTGCTCGTTTATGCGGCCGTTTCGGCCTGTTTGGTCCGATTTACCGCATTTCGAAGCACAAAGCCAATAGAGCCTGCAAAGGCAGGCGCGGCACCGCCGATAACCTTTTCGTGCGCTAGTGCAGCGGTCGTCGCAGGATCGCCGGAATACGGGCGGGCGCACCGGTCGAGGAGAGGGCCACAAGGGTCACATTTGCGGTGAAAAGCGCCTTGCCGTCGCGCTTGACCTCTTGGCGCAGCACGATGCGCGCCCCGCCCATCTGCTCGAGCGTGGTCTCGACGATGAGTTCGTCATCGAACTTGGCGGGCTGAAGGTAATCGGCCTCGACCCGGCGCACGGCAAAGACAATCCCCTCTTCCGCCTTGAGCCGCCCCTGATCGACGCCCAACGAACGCACCCACTCTGTCCGTGCCCGTTCGATGAACCGCAGGTAATTGGCGTAATAGACGATCCCGGCAAGGTCGGTGTCTTCGTAATAGACGCGCAGGGGAAAGCGGTGGGTCATGTCGGGCCTTTCACGTTCCGGCCGACCCTAGGCAGCGAAGGGAAAGAGGGCAAGCGGCTCATAACGGACGCCATCTGGATGAAGATGCGAGCCAAACAGGCCGAAGGCGATGGCGAGTTCGGGCTCGGTTGAGGAGGAGCCGTAGCGCTCGAGAAAGCGGGCCAGCCGGGCATGGGCGGCGGCATCGGTGGGTGTCATGCGGGCCAGGGTGATGTGCGGGTGATAGCGTTCGTGCGGCAGGTCGATCCCCGCCGCCCGCACCGCCCGCCGCACGGCATCGCGCAGGGCCAGAAGGCGCGGCTCGGGGTCGATGTCGGCATAGAGGATGCGGGGCTTGTCTCCGCCAAAGACGCCGACCTCGCGGACATTCACCAGTGGGGCAGGCAGCCGAATGATGGAGAGCTCCTCGCCGATAGCGGTGAGCGCCGCATCCGGCTGATCGTCAAGAAAGGCCAAGGTGATATGCAGGTTCTCAGGCTTCGTCGGCCGCCCGAAATCCACGCGCCGCGTCAGACCCTCGGCCAGCTGCGCCGCGCCTGCCGGTAGGGTAAGGGCGACGAAGGAGCGCATCAGGCACGCCCGATCCTAGCAAAGAGCCGCAAGCCGTGGGACGGATCGCGCGACGAGGCCGGAAGCACCGGATCATAGGCCGCGCGAATTACAGCCGCGATCTCGGGGCGGACAACCGCCGCCCCGTCGAGAAGGGCCAAAGGCGAGGCGCTTGAAAAGGCCGCATCAGACCAGCTTAGGATCATCTGCACGGCCTGCGTCAGCGCGATAGTCTCCGCCGAAAGCTCGGCCAGCGCCGGGCTCATCCGGACGAAAACGAAACAGGCCTTGATCGCGCCCCCCTCGTCGAAACGGAAATGACGGTAGTGGTGGGCGTCGCTCGCTTCAAGCTTGGGGATCAAGCCGTCGATCCCCGGCACCATGCGGCCAAGATCGGCCAGATCGTTCAACTCCGCCCAGTCGCGGAAGAAGAACATCATCAGGTTGGCACCCAGCTCCGGATCGGTCTCGGCCATCTTGTGACCGGCCATCGCCACCACGGCCTCGATCGCGCCTTTCAGAACGCTCAAGGTCTGCGCCTCGACGCCGAAGATCACCGGCACGATGGGGCGGCCCCAGCGAGCACAGAAAAAGCTGCCATCGGCGCGGGTGAAAAGCGGGGTGATATCGTCGGGCGTCATGGGCGCGGGACTAGCGGCTTCTGCGGGAAATCTCAATCAAAGAGGTCGGCGCCGCTTTTGGGCGCCTCAAGGCCCAAATGGCGCCAGGCGGCGGCGGCAAGCATCCGGCCCCGAGGGGTTCGCTGGATAAGGCCCTGCTGCAAAAGATAGGGCTCGATCACCTCTTCCAGCGCATCGCGGCTTTCCGAAAGCGCCGCCGAAAGCGTCTCGATCCCGACCGGCCCGCCACCATAGCTTTCTGCGATAAGGCTCAGATAGCGCCGGTCGGCCCCGTCGAGGCCAAGGTAATCGACGCCAAGTCGGGTCAGCGCCCGATCCGCAATGGCGCGGGTCACGCGGCCATCGCCCTCGACCAGCGCAAAATCAACCACGCGGCGCAAAAGCCGCCCCGCGATGCGCGGCGTACCACGGGCGCGGCGAGCGATCTCGCGCGCGCCGTCGTCCTCGGCGGGCGTGCCCATCAGGCGGGCGCCGCGGGTGACAATCTCGTGCAGCTCGTCCTCATTGTAGAACAGAAGCCGCGTCGGGATGCCGAAACGGTCACGCAGGGGCGTGGTCAGAAGGCCGAGGCGG
>JBFEXG010000363.1:0-2027 GCA_041546005.1 Paracoccaceae bacterium | reverse complement strand
GGCGAGTGGCCGGATATGATGGGCCTCACAGGTATCGCCTTGATCCTCGCGTCCGGACTCTATCTGATCCTTCGGGAAGCCGTGGCGCGCCGTGGCGGTATCCGGATGGGGCCGCGCGGCCGCCGCTGAAACGAGACAGAGAATGCCTATCGAAGCCGTAATATTCGACATCGGAAACGTCCTCATCGAGTGGCAGCCTGAACGGTTTTACGATGGCGCAATCGGGCGGGCGCGGCGCGAGGCGATGTTTGCGACCGTCGATCTTCACGCCGTGAACGAGAAGGTCGACAGCGGCAGCCCCTTCCGCGAAACGATCTATGCCGCTGCCGAGGCGCTGCCCGAATTCGCCCGCGAAATCCGCATGTGGCATGACCACTGGCTCGACATGGCGAGCCCCGCCATCGAAGGGTCGGCGCGACTTCTCGGGGCGTTGCGGCGGCAAAGTGTTCCGGTCTTCGCCCTCAGCAACATCAGCCGCGAAGCCTATGACATCGGCCTGCAGGCCTATCCCTTTCTTGCTGAGTTTGACCGGCTCTATCTGTCGGGCGAAATGGGCGTGACCAAGCCCAACTCTTCGATCTATGCGATGCTCGAGGCCGACTGCGGGATTGATCCCGCGCGCCTCTTGTTTGCCGATGATCGTCTTGAGAATATCGAAGCCGCTGCCCAACGGGGGTGGCAGACGCATCTGTTTGACGGGTCTGAAGGCTGGGCCGCGCGGCTTGTCCGCGAAGGGCTCTTGAAGGAAAGCGAGGCGCTATGAGTTTTGACGTGATCCCCTTTGCGGATGGTGAGAAGGGCCTCGGCTGGCTCGAGCTGACCGATGCGCTGGCCGCGGGCCACAAGCGCCCGCCCGCCAAGGTCGAGGACGTGTTCCTCTATCGTGGCAAGGATACGCTGCTCAATCGCTCGGCTTGGATCGACGGCATGGGCCTTGCTGTGAAGGCGGCGACCGTCTTTCCGGGTAACCGAGAAAAGGGCAAGCCGATGGTCGGTGGCGCGGTGAGCCTTTTCTCCGACGAGGACGGCGCGCTTGAGGCGGTGATCGATTTCCACCTCGTCACCAAATGGAAAACCGCTGGCGACAGCCTGCTCGCCGCTCGCCGCCTTGCACGGCCCGACAGCCGCAAGATCCTGATCGTCGGCGCGGGAACCGTGGGGCGCAGCCTTGTCGAGGCCTATGGCGCGGCCTTTCCGGGGGCCGAGTTCACCGTCTGGAACCGCAGCCCCGAAGGGGCGGAAGAATTCGCCAAAGACTGCCCCGGCGTCCGCGCAACGACCGACCTCGAGGCCGCCGTGCGCGAGGCGGATATCGTGACCTCGGCTACGATGAGCTCCGAGCCTCTGATCCACGGCGACTGGCTCCGCCCCGGCCAGCACATCGACCTGATCGGCGCCTACCGGCCCGATATGCGTGAGGCGGACGATGCGGCCCTCTTGCGGTCGCGGGTTTTCGTCGACAACCGGCACACGACCATCGGCCATATCGGCGAATTGAAGACGCCCATCGCCAATGGCGTCTTCGGCGAAGACCATGTGCTTGCCGATTTCTATAGCCTTGAGAAGTTCGTCCGCCGCTCCGACGACGAGATCACCCTCTTCAAGAACGGCGGGGGCGCGCATCTGGATTTGATGACCTGCCGGTACATCATGGACGTTTGGAAGAAGAAGACTGCCTGACCTATGGAATACCTCTCAATTGCCGTCCTGATCGTTGCCGCGGCCATCGCCGCTCCGTTTATCCGGGAACGCTTTCGCAAGCCGGTCGATCAATCCAAAGCCCCCGGCAAGCTCGCCAAACTATCCCAAGGCATCACCCACTACCGCTGGTTCGGGCCGGAAGGCGGGCCGACGGTGGTATGCGTGCACGGGCAGACAACGCCGAGCGACGCCTATCTTGCCGTGGCACAAAAGCTCGCCGCCAAGGGCTATCGCGTGCTGATCTACGATATCTATGGGCGTGGTTATTCGAGCGACAGCAGTGGCCCCCAGACCCGCGATTTCCTCGTGCGGCAGCTGGAAGACCT
>JBFEXG010000345.1:0-2370 GCA_041546005.1 Paracoccaceae bacterium | reverse complement strand
TGTGCGGCTATCACTCATTGCCTTCGCCTAGCACGAAATCCAGCGCCCGCAAACGCCTGCGCGCACAAGCGCATTGCCCCCCATCCGCCGCCGCGCTAAACGCGAGGCCAACACCGGACCCGAGAGAGCCATGGCCAAAGATAAGAAACAGCCCCGCCCCAAGGCAGAGACGCCCAAGGGCTTTCGCGATTATTTCGGCGCCGAGGTGACCGAGCGCAGCGAAATGCTGCGCCAGATCGCCGGGGTCTATCATCGCTATGGCTTTGAAGCGCTGGAGTCCTCGGCCGTGGAAACGGTCGAGGCGCTGGGCAAGTTCCTGCCCGACGTGGACCGCCCCAACGAAGGCGTCTTTGCGTGGCAAGAGGCCGATGAAGAGGGCAAGGGCGACTGGATGGCGCTGCGCTATGACCTGACCGCCCCTCTGGCCCGCGTCTATGCACAGCACCGCAACGATCTGCCGACCCCCTATCGCCGCTATGCGATGGGGCCCGTCTGGCGCAACGAGAAGCCGGGGCCGGGGCGGTTTCGCCAGTTCTATCAATGCGATGCCGATACCGTGGGTGCGGCGACCGTGGCGGCGGACGCCGAGATTTGCGCGATGCTGTCGGATACGCTCGAGGTCGTCGGCATCCCGCGCGGCGACTATGTGGTGCGGGTGAACAACCGCAAGGTTTTGAATGGCGTTCTCGAAGTCATGGGCCTGACTGGCGAGGGCCAGCGGGCGGCGGTTCTGCGGACCATCGACAAGTTCGACAAGGTCGGCGAAGCGGGCGTGCGCGAGCTTCTCGGCAAAGGCCGCCTCGATGCCTCGGGGGCCTATATTGATGGCGTGGGGCTTGCCCCCGAACAGGCCGAGCCGGTTCTCGCTTTCCTGACATCGAAGGGCGCCGACAATGCCGAAACGCTCGCCAATCTGCGCGCCGCCATTGGCACATCCGAGATCGGCGCAAAGGGCGTTGAAGAACTCGCCGAAATCGCCGACCTCCTCGCCGCCCAAGGCTACGGCCCCGACCGGATCGTGATCGACCCCTCGGTGGTGCGCGGCCTCGGCTATTACACTGGCCCCGTGTTCGAGGCCGAGTTGACCTTTGAAATCCTCGACGAAAAGGGCCGCCCGCGTCAGTTCGGCTCGGTCGCCGGTGGCGGGCGCTATGACGATCTGGTCAAGCGGTTCACTGGCCAAGAGGTTCCGGCGACGGGTGTTTCGATCGGTGTCGACCGCCTTCTCGCGGCACTCCGCGCCAAGGGCCGGATCGGGCAAGAGGCCGCCGCTGGCCCCGTGGTGGTGACCGTGATGGACCGCGACCGGATGGCCGATTATCAGGCGATGGTGGCCGAGTTGCGGGCGGCGGGCATCCGCGCCGAGGTCTATCTCGGCAACCCCAAGAACTTCGGCAACCAGCTCAAATACGCTGACAAGCGCAACTCGCCCGTCGCGGTGATCGAGGGCGGGGCCGAGAAAGAGGCGGGCGTTGTCCAGATCAAGGACCTGATCCTCGGGGCCGAGATCGCCAAGAACGCCACCCTTGAGGAATGGAAAGATCGCCCCTCGCAATACGAGGTGCCGCGCGATCAGCTGGTCGCCAAGGTGCGCGAGATATTGGAAGGGCAGGGCTGATGCCGCTGCCCGCGCCGATCATCGACGAGGCACGCCGGATTCGTGCGCTGTTTGACGCGACCGGCGCGGTCGGCGTGAGCGCCGATGTGCTCCAGCCTGCCGAGACGCTGCTTGATCTCTACGGCGAGGATATTCGAGCCCGGGCCTATGTGACGCATGATCCCCTGAAGGGCGAGATGATGCTGCGGCCGGACTTCACGGTGCCGGTGGTGCAGATGCACATGGAAAGCCGCGCCGAGCCCGCGCGCTATACCTATTCGGGCAAGGTCTTCCGCAAGCAGGAAGAGGACCCGAGCCGCCCGAACGAATATATTCAGGTGGGCTACGAGGTCTTCGACGGCCAAGCGCCGGTCGAGGCCGATGCCGAGGTTTTCGCCAAGGTGAGCGAGGCGCTCGACGGCCTGCACCTGCGGGCGGCGACCGGCGATATCGGCCTTCTCTTGGCTGCGGTGAACGGCCTCAACACACTCGATAGCCGCAAGGCCGCGCTTTTGCGCCATGTCTGGCGTCCGCGGCGGTTCCGCGCGCTCTTGGATCGCTTCGGCGGGCGCTCACCCGTTCCCCCGACCCGCGCCGCGCTTTTAGCGGCGTCTGATCCGATGGCCGCCGCTGGCCCCGAGATCGGGCTGCGGAGTATGGCCGACGTGGCCGCACGGATTGTCGCGCTCAAGGAAGATGCCGCTGCCCCCGCAATCTCTGGTGAGGAGATCGCGCTCATCGACGCGATCCTTACCCTGCGCAACACCGCGCCC
>JBFEXG010000097.1:0-8246 GCA_041546005.1 Paracoccaceae bacterium | reverse complement strand
GGTCAGAGCACAAAACGCCGCTTCTGGTGTTTGGGAAGACTTCTAGTGCAACGCCGTCTGGCTAGGTGAGGGAAGCTACAAGATGGGTCGTTTGCGGACCGTCATCATTAGTGCAAGTCCGGTTGTGCGCGCGCGCGTTTCCAGAATTATTGCCGACGACCCTCGGTTTAACCTTATCGGTTTTGCGGGGGATCTGTCCCAGGCATTCACCCTTTCGGAAAGTCAGGAGCCCGACATCGCACTGATTTCCGATAGCCTGACATCTGTCAGTGAGTTTGAAGGTATGAGGTCTCTCTTCTACGCACTTGGGCTGAAATACGTCCGGATCGTCGACGAGGCGCGTTATGGCGACAACACTCGGCAGGTCAGGGCCAAACAGGGTCTTGCCCCGGAGCCGGTGATTCACCCCAAAATGTCAGCAGATGAGATTTGGAACGCAGTACAACTCGGGCTCGTCATTGTCCGAAATGATCCTATCCGCCGCGCGCCTGCGCCCGAATTGGGCGGACAAGGTCGGCGACAAAAGACTGTCGTGGTGGGGGCCTCAACCGGCGGCATCGATGGTTTGTTGACGCTGTTGTCTGCCTTCCCCGCCAACTGCCCGCCTACCGCGATTGTGCAACACACCGGACGTGGTTTTGGGGAAAGTCTTGTCAGGCTTTTGGCTCGTCGGTGTTCTGCTGAGGTCGTTGCCGCACAGGATGGGCTGCCCTTGATGCCTGGAAGAGTTTGCCTTGCGGCAGGAACCGGTGCGCATTTGACGATCCAGAAGGGCGCGCCGAACATCTGTCGGCTCCAAACGGGCGCTGCGGTGTCTGGCCATGTTCCTTCAGTCAATATGCTGTTCCGATCCGCTCTGCCTTTGGCGCCAGACATCGTCGGCGTTCTGCTTACCGGGATGGGGCAGGACGGGGCGGAAGGTTTGTTGGAGCTCCGGCGAGCTGGTTGTCCGACGATTGGCCAGGATGAGGCCACATCGACCGTATATGGAATGCCAAAAGTGGCTTGGTCGATAGGTGCAGTGCAGGCTCAATTGCCGATCGAGCAAATCGCGGCGGCAATCCTCAAGGCAAGCGAGCCCTCAGCTACCAGTCAGGCCCTCAACACATGACATTCGAGTTTGCATCACGGGCCCATATTCGCACTGTTACGCAGGGGGACTATTATGTGTCTCGGGTCCCGGACGAAATACTCGCTACGGTACTTGGGTCTTGTGTGGCGGTTTGCCTATATGATCCCAAAGCTCGGATAGGGGGAATGAACCATTTCCTTCTGCCGTTTGGGCCCGACGAGGGAAACGAAAAGCCCTTGCGATATGGGGTTCATGCCATGGAGCTCCTCGTCAACGGCCTTCTTAAGGCCGGGTGTGTCCGGGCAGATCTGCGGGCAAAGCTCTTTGGGGCGGCGCGCATCTCGCCAAGACTGCGTGATATCGGGCGCTCGAACGCGGAATTCGCAGTGAGTTTTCTGGAAGCTGAGCGGATTCCTTGCGTTGGACAGAGCCTGGGCGGAAATGCTGCGCGGCGGGTCATGTTTCACCCAACAACCGGTGACGTCAAAGTTCTGCAAGTGCCCAGAAGCGACTTCAATCTCGACTCCGAACGACCCGCAGGTCTGCCGGAGCGGGCGGCGGCAGGGGATGCAGCGCTGTTCTAGGATCAATACGGGTTTCCCAAAGGGGTATTTTTGCCGGTGACAAGAGCGCGACCTTTCGGGGCCGCCGCGAATGACAGCCCGTTGGACAGGCTGTGTCGACATGATCGACGTGGGCCAAAATGGCGACTGCTCTAGCGCTTGGTGTGGCTTGGTCAGCTGAAGATGGTCTGACGCTTGGTTGTCCCAAAAGTCCAACAAACTTTGCGCATTGCGTAATCCAGGCCGGGCCGAGCGGGTTGGTACGATGGCGCCGCGCCGCGACGGCTTTGTAGCCGCGGCGAAGATCCGAATAGTGGCTGTCAAATTGCGCGTTCTTGCTTCCGCATTTTTGCAGACGAGCTCAGGATATCGGGTCCTGCCCAATGACTGGGTCTAAGCGGTACAAACGGAGTTTCTCTCAGGCGAAGACATGCCTAGGACGCGTCGTTCTGTTCCCCCCGTCCCGGGCGACCAGTCGTAAGGCGTCATCCTGCTAGGATCATGCTGCGCATTTGTCCGCTTTTCCGGCGACCCCACTGCGGATCTTCGCAGAGATATTCATCAGGTTCTGCAGCTTGGACGCGATCTCTCCATGGCGAAGATCCAGCTGGTCAATTGTTGCTCCTAGCCCGGCACCGACGGTCCCCAACCGCCCACTTTCAACCCGTCCCATGACTCTGATGGTATCCAGACCCAACATCATGCGCCGCATTTCGGCGCTTGATTGATAGAGCTCACCCGAAACGAGTGCGGCGCGCTTTAGCGCTGTGTCGGCGCGCTCCAAATAGTTGATCTCAAGGGCGGCAAGGTATCCCCGTTCGCTTTCAGCAGTTCTGGCCGACGATCCTTTTTCAGCCCTGATAACTTCCGACAGAGTGCGGGCCGAGCGGGTTAGGAATATGGCCTCGGAAACGATCCTGACCATGGTTTGACAGAGGTTGTCTTTCCCGCTCGCGAAGGCGGCGAGCCGCCGGTAGAGGTCGGTGGAAATGAACTTGTAGTTTTCTGAAATGGCGCTCACAGGCCCCCCTGAGGGCTCAAGGCGCGACGCGATGATCCGCATGTTGTTTGGAATTGATTGCAGGGCCTCGAAATCTGTTAGGAGGGCTGCCTGAAATTTGAGCGTTTCCCTCAGAAGGTCACCAATGCAGCTCAGGGCCCGCATCTCGGTGGTCATGACGCGTTCGAGTTTCTGGTCTCGGGCCTGCTGCTCTTGGTCAAGAGCCTGTGTCATGAAGTCGGTATAGTCGTTGAATCCCAAATCTTGCAGCCGCGCGACCAGAAGGTCGGCCGACTTCTCTGGCGAGAGGTTCTGGGTCGCCTCGGCTTTCAAAACGTCAGAATACAGGTCGCGGGCTGTGTCAAATAGCGGCGATGTCGGTTTGATCCTGACCGAGAGGTAGCCCTGGTCGTTGGGCAGGACCGTGGCCAGAACCCAGTAGAACCCCCCATTCTCGGATCGGTTTTTCACATAGGCGGCGATCGGGCGTCCGTTTTGGATGGACTGCCACATGATCTTGAACACAGCCTTCGGCATGTCGGGATGCCGGACGAGCTTGTGCGGCGCGCCGATGAGTTTCTCCCACGAAAAGCCGGAGACGCGCTGAAAGACCTCGTTTCCGGCGCGAATGATGCCGCGATGATCCGTTCGGGAAAAGAAGATCTCATCAAGGCCGAAGTGAACCTCGCCGGATGTGACAGGGCGTTCGATAGTTTGCGGCATGGTCTGTCCTTCTAAGGCCGACGTTTGACCGGACTCTAGGGGCGCAGGATTAAGAAAAGGTAGCGGCGCTTCAGGCTGCAGGTTGGGCGGGGCCACCGGGATCGTGACCCCGCCCCAAGATCATGGACGCGAATGACCGGGTATGCACGGCGTTCCAAGATCCTGTGAGAGCCGGCGGGCTGCTCGCACGGCAGGAGCGATATCAAATCAGCTGCCTTCCAAGAGGGCCAATCCAACATTTGGGAGACCCCTGCCGCGCAATGTTGACATTAGAATGTGATTGTTTGTTCAATGTTAGCACCGGCCAAAAAAAGCCATTTTGGATTGGAAAGGTTGAATTTGTCTCCTTCGATTTTGAGTACGGGGAGCAAGGGTATCAGTTTTCAGACAAGCTTCTTGAGGTTGTCCACGGAAGGAGTTGAGCCCAAATTTGATGGGTCGATTGAAACGGAATGTCTCAGAACGATAGCCATAGATTCGGCAGCTGGCAGTTCGCCCCGGATTTTTCGCGTGCGAACTCGATGAGCGAGGCCGAAGTCGTCGCCTTTACCCGCGCCGAACGGGCGATCTTGCACACCCTAAGTAACAAGCCTGGTCGGGTCGTCAGCCGTGATCAACTTCTCGACAAGATTTCAGGCGAGGGGTCGGATATCGGCCAGCGCAGCGTTGATTTCCTGATCAACCGTTTGCGCCGCAAGCTCGGCGATCCGGCCCGCAATCCCAATTTCATCGCTACCCAATACGGCGAGGGCTATGTCTGGATCGCACGCAAACCAGATCCCGCCGCCCAGGTCGAAGACGCCCACATCGTCGTTGGCCCGGTTCAAGGATTGTCACCTTCGGGTGATGAGGCCGAACGAGGTTGGAGCTTCGTGCATCGCCTCGCAGAAGAAATCGGGAAAACTCTGCACGAGGATCGCAAGGTTCGCGTTGTCGCCTCACGAGACGAGATGGGCGAGTTCGACCTTTCACAGCCGCGCATCGGCATAGGGGTCAAATTTCTTTTCGCTGTTTCCGGTCAGACTGATGTCGCTCTTTCGGTTAGCCGGCTTGATACGCGGGCTTTGCTCCTGACCCGAAGGCTAACTTTGACGGGAAAAGAGCTTTGCCCCAATTCCGGTGGCGCGTTCATGGCAGATCTGGCGGGCGCGCTCATTGATCAGGTCTGGACCGCGCAAACCCATCCGGCCCAGTCGGGCTCGCCCGACGAAGACGCGCCGCTTGCGGTCAGGATGCATGAGGCCGAAATGACTTTGGCCGAAGCGGAAGGGGGGATGCTGGAGACGGAAAAGCGCCTCAGAGCCGCGATCGCAGCAAATCCCTCGAACTGCGCCAATTATGTCCTGTTGGCGACCGCGATCCATTCCAACATGGTCGTTGGAGGTTTCATAGGGATGCGTTCGCCAAGCGATTTTGTTCGCGGAGCAAACGAAATCGAAGACCAGCTTCTCAAGGCTATTGAGCACATTGATGGCAACGACATCCTGTCGCTCGCCGCGGCCAAGCTTCTTTGGTTTTCCGATGCCAAATGGCGTCAGCTGGCGATGGACATGGCCGAGGATGTCTTTTCGCGCACCACCAATTTCATTACCACCTTCAGCACCATGGGTCAGCTCAGGATGTGGGACGGGCGGGGCGAGGATGCTTTGGCGCTGTTTGAGCGTGCGCAAGAGTTCGTTCCGGTCAAGACCGCCCAGATTGGCCTCTATCTTTCTGTCCAGAAAGCCATGGCGCATCTGTCTTTGGGTGATCAGGCTGCCGCCGCGGCCGAGATCGGGCGCGTTCTGGCGCACGATATGCGCGGCCTGTCGCGCTATGCGTTGATGTTTGATCTTGGGGCCGATTATGACCGGGAGGCTGTTCTGAAGGCCACCTGTGCAAAGATGTCGGCCGCGGATGCCCGAGCATTCCTCTACTATATGCACTTCATGTTTGCCCGCCATTTCGTCGATCCGCTGGCACGTCGAAACTTTATTCAGGAACCGGTCTCTGTCGTACGGCGCTTCTTCGGCGAAGGCGCCGTGCCGTTGGAGGCACGCGTCGATCTTGGTGAGGATTAGGGCGACCTCTCCCTTGCATCCGTCGCGGAAAACAATACCGTCCTTCCGACGCCGCGACAGAGAGTCGGCCCGTCGTTCTTTGGGGTGGAATGCCTCGTGTTTGAACGCGTAGGGTATCGGGGCCGAAAGGCGGCTGCAGCCGATGCAAGGAGAAAGAATGCGATATCATACTCCCGCGACATTTGAGGATGCCTCGGCGATTGCCGCCGCTGCCTCTGGGGTGACACGGTTTTTGGCCGGAGGGACAGATGTTCTTGTGCAGATGCGCGCTGACATCGTCACCCCCGACGACCTGATCGACATCAAGCATATTCCCGGTGTCAAAGACATCGTTCAGGAAGACGACACCTGCTGGCGCATTGGTGCCGCTGTGGCGGGTGCCGAGCTTACCGCCCATGCCGGCCTTTGCGCCGATTGGCCGGGTGTGGTCGAAGGGATGGCCCTCGTCGGCTCGACCCAAGTGCAGGGCAGGGCGACACTGATTGGCAATCTGTGCAACGGCTCTCCGGCTGCGGATTCGGTTCCCGGCCTCGCCGCTGCTGGCGCCGAGGTCTCGGTCGTTGGACCCAAGGGCTCGCGACAGGTGAAGGTTGAAGACATTCCCGCCGGTCCGGGCAAGACCACTCTTGCCAAGGGCGAGGTGATCAGTGGCGTCTACCTGCCGCCGCGCGGCAAGGGGGGTGGCGATGCCTACCTGCGCTTTATCCCGCGCACCGAGATGGACATTGCAGTGGTCGGCTGTGCCGTGAACCTGCGGGTCGAGGGCGACAAGATCACCGAAGCCCGCGTGGTCCTTGGCGCTGTCGCGCCGACTATCGTGGTGGTGGAAGACGCCGCCAAGGCGCTGATCGGCTCGACCCTCGACGAGGCCGCGCTTGACGCGCTGGCCGCAGCGGCCTCGGCCGCCTGCCGCCCGATCAACGACAAGCGCGGAACCATCGAGTTTCGTACCCAAGTGGCGGGCGTCCTTGCGCGCCGCGCCGCCAAAATAGCCTACGACCGCGCACGAGGTGCCAAATGACCCAGATCCATGTGACCACCACCGTGAACGGCGACGAGGTCGAATTCCTCGCCGATCCGCGCGAGACCCTGCTCGATTGCCTGCGCGACAAGCTCGGGATGACCGGTGCCAAGGAAGGCTGCGGCACCGGTGACTGCGGCGCCTGCTCCGTCACTGTCGACGGACGGCTTGTGTGCTCCTGCCTTGTCCTTGGCGTTGAGGCTCAGGGCAAAAAGATCGAAACGGTCGAGGGCATGGCCGAGGGCGAAAAGCTCCACCCGCTCCAGCGCAAGTTCATCGAACACGCAGCACTCCAGTGCGGCATTTGCACGCCCGGTATTCTCGTGGCGGCCAAGGCGCTTCTGGCGCAAAACCCCGACCCGACCGAGGAAGAGGTGCGTTACTGGCTCGCCGGCAACCTCTGCCGCTGCACGGGTTATGACAAGATCATCCGCGCGGTGCTCGATGCCGCTGCCGAAATGCGGGAGGGCGTGTGATGCCTCTGGATACCAAAACCACCGGTTTTAAATACATCGGCACCCGGCCTGACCGCCCCGATGGCATCGACAAGGTAACCGGCAAGGCCCGCTACGGCGCCGATGCCTATGCGCCGGGGATGCTGCATGGCGTCATGGTGCGCTCGCCCCACGCGCACGCGAGGATCAAGAAGATTGACGCCTCCAAGGCGCTCGCGCTCAAGGGCGTGAAGGCCGTGGTGACCCGCGCCGATTTTCCGACCGGCCTTGAGGGCGAGGACTGGAACATTCAGGAAAACTGCATGGCGGGCGAGGTGGCGCTTTATGACGGCCATGCCGTTGCCGCCGTCGCCGCGACCAGCCTTCTTTTGGCGCGCGAAGCCGCCAAGTTGATCGAGGTCGAATACGAAGTTCTGCCGCACGTCACCGATGTGGACGAGGCGATGAAGCCCGGCGCCCCGTCGATCCGCGCGGGCGCGGCCGATTACTCGGTGCCCGAGGGGCTGCATCCCAACGTCATGCGCTATATCGAATACGGCCATGGCGATCTCGAGGCGGGCTTTGCCGCGGCCGATCTCGTCATGGAGAACACCTACAAGACCGAGGCCACCCATCAGGGCTATATCGAGCCCCACGCCTGCCTTGCTCAGCTCGGCTCGGACGGCAAGGGCGAGATGTGGGTCTGCACCCAAGGCCACTGGTTCATCCGCCGGATGAGCGCGGCGGTTCTAGGTATTGACGTGGCCAACCTGCGGGTGACGCCTTCGGAAATCGGCGGCGGATTTGGCGGCAAGACGACTGTGTTCATCGAGCCTGTCGCGCTGGCGCTGAGCCGCAAGGCGGGCAAGCCCGTGAAGATGGTGATGACCCGCTCCGAGGTGCTGCGTGCCACCGGCCCGACCTCGTCGTCGTCGATCGACGTGAAGATGGGGATGAAGAAAGACGGCACCATGACCGCCGCCAAGGTCACCATGCGGATGCAGGGCGGCGCTTTCCCGATGGCGCCGATCGACAGCGCGCTGGATTGCGCTTTCTCCTGCTACAACATCCCCGCCGTGCATCACGAGGGCTATGACGTTCTGGCCAACCGGCCCAAGCAGGCGGCCTATCGCGCCCCCGGCTCGCCGATGGCTGCTTTCGCGACCGAGAGCCTTGTTGACGAGATGTGCCGCGCGCTGAAGCTTGATCCGCTGAAAACACGCCTCAAGAACGCCTCGCGCGAAGGCACCAAGGCCAGCTTCGGCCCGACCTTCCCGCGCATCGGCCTTGTCGAGACGCTGGAAGCGGCGATAGCCCATCCGCACTATGCGGCCCCCCTGGGCCCCAATCAGGGGCGGGGCGTCGCCAGTGGC
>JBFEXG010000332.1:0-2588 GCA_041546005.1 Paracoccaceae bacterium | reverse complement strand
GAAGGCTATGGCGGCCCCGTTGCCGTCATGTCGTTCAACCCCCATGCCGTGGCCGAGATGGGCCGCTTGGCCCCTAACGTCCCGCGCGGCATCACCACCTCGGCCTATATCCCCGAAGAGTGGGTGCCGCTACCCGTCCGCATCTGCACCCACCTGCGGGCGATCCCCGACTACGAGTCCACCGGTTCGTGCTTCATCAGCCATGAGGTCACCGACCTTGATCGCCCCCGCGTCGCCGAGATTCGCGCGCTTGGGGCGGCGATCCTGTGCTGGACGGTCGACTCTCCAGAACTCGAGGTCGAGGCCCGCAAGGTGGCCGACAACATTACCTTCGAGGGCTATCTAGCGTGAGACGGGCGCCGCTCGAGACCCGATGAGTGCGACCGTCTCGATCACCATTCACGATGGCATCGCCTCGATCGACGGGGCCGACTGGGATCGCTGTGCCGCTCCAAATGGTGTGACGGTCGATCCCTTCACAACCCATCACTTCCTGCGCGCGCTGGAGGAAAGCGGCTCGGTGGGAGAGGGAACCGGCTGGACGCCCCGCCCCATCGTGGCGCGGAGGGGCGACGAGGTGATCGGCGTCGCGCCGCTTTACATCAAGCATCACAGCCAGGGCGAATACGTTTTCGACCACAACTGGGCCCATGCCTATGAACGGGCGGGCGGCAGCTATTACCCCAAGGCCCAAATCGCCGTGCCCTTCACCCCGGCCACGGGCCGGCGGTTTCTGGCAGCGAGGGGGCACGAAGCCGAGGCACTGGCCGCGCTGACGCAGGGGGCCGTGCAGGTGGCGGCGGAAAACGGGCTCTCCTCGCTGCACATCACCTTTTGCACCGAAGCCGAGGCCATTGCAGGCGAAGCGCTAGGCCTGATGCGACGCGCGAGCCAGCAGTTTCACTGGGAGAACCCCGGCTACCAGAGTTTCGACGATTTCCTCGCCGCCCTCTCAAGCCGCAAGCGCAAGACGATCCGGCGCGAGCGGGCCGAGGCGCAGGGCTTTGGTGGCGAGATCGTTCAGTTGCGCGGCGCAGATATCCAGCCGCAGCATTGGGATGCCTTCTGGCGCTTCTACCAAGACACCGGCAGCCGCAAATGGGGCCGCCCTTATCTCAGCCGGTCGTTCTTCGACCTGATCGGCAAGAGCATGGCCGACGATCTGCTCCTCGTCCTTGCGCTGCGCGATGGCCAGCCCATCGCCGGCGCGCTCAACTTCATCGGTAGCGAAAGCCTCTTTGGCAGGTATTGGGGCTGCACCGAGCATCACCCCTTCCTGCATTTCGAGCTCTGCTATTATCAGGCCATCGACTTTGCCATCGCCCACGGCCTCAGGGTCGAAGCCGGGGCGCAGGGCGAGCACAAGCTGGCGCGGGGCTATATGCCCGCCGAGACCCATTCGCTCCACTGGATCAATGATGCGGGCTTCCGCGAAGCTGTTGCCAAGTTTCTGGCCGCGGAACGCCGCGCCATCGACCACGAGATCGAAGTGCTCACGAGTTATGGCCCCTTCCGGCGCGGCGAGGTGCCGGAGCAGGACTAGATTTGATCCAGCAGATTCTCGCCGCCGGAAATCGAGCAGCCCTTTTCGATTTCGGGGTTGAAGATCGTCACCACGCCATCTTCGACGAACATGGAGTACCGCTTTGAGCGATCGAAGAAGCCGGTCGCTGGCACCGTGAATTCCATGCCGATGGCCTTGGTGAACTCTGACGCCTGATCGGCAAGGAACGTGATTCCCGCCGCCACGCCGCCGCTCGTTTCGCCCCAAGCCCGCATGACGTGAGGATCGTTGACCGAAAGGCAGATGATCTCGTCGACACCCTTGGCGTCAAACTGCGGCTTGGTCCGCATGAAGCTCGGCAGGTGGGCTGAAGAGCAGGTCGGCGTGAAGGCCCCCGGAAGGCCGAAGATAATGACGCGGCGACCGGCAAGGCGGCTTGCAAGGTCGACCTGCTGGACCCCGTCCGGCCCCACCATCGACAGCGTGGCATTCGGCAGCTTCTGCCCGACTTCAATCATACGTTATCCTCCCAAAATCGGTTGCCCGTGTTCTTCGCCACGATATAGGGTGACGTGCTGCAGAGACCAGAGGGCAATGTCATGGATCATTTCGTTGTTGTCGGCGGTGGGCAGGCTGGGGCCAGCCTTGTCGCCAAACTGCGTACGAGCGGTTTCGAGGGTCGGATCACTTTGATCTGCGGCGAAGACGTGCCCCCCTATCAGCGGCCGCCCCTGTCAAAGGGATATCTGCTGGGCGAAATGGAGCTTGAGCGCCTGTTCCTGCGCTCGCCCGAGTTTTATCCCGAGCACAACATCGACCTGCGGCTCTCGACCCATGTGAATGCGATTGATCCTGCCGCCAAGACGGCGACGACCAGCGGAGGCGAGGTGATCGCCTATGACAAGCTCGCGCTGACCACTGGTTCGACCCCGCGCCGCCTTCCTGCCGCGATTGGCGGTGATCTGGAGGGCGTTTTCACTATGCGCGATCTCAAGGACGCCGACCAGCTCGCCCCCGAGATGCAACCGGGGCGGCATATGCTCGTGATCGGCGGTGGCTATATCGGGCTTGAGGCGGCGGCGGT
>JBFEXG010000147.1:0-6214 GCA_041546005.1 Paracoccaceae bacterium | reverse complement strand
GGAATAGGCATAGCCGATGAGCACAATGGTTGCGAAGCCGATCGAAACGAGGCTTGGCATTTTCGGCCAGTCGGCTTCTGGATCGGGTCGAAGGATCAGGCCCGCCGCGCTGACGATCATGCCGATGGCGACAATGATCGGAAAAGCCTTTGGGCCGAGTTTGTCGAACAGATTTCCTTGCGGCAGGTTGTAGGCGCTCGTGATGAACACGAGCGCCACAATGACCACAACCACACCGAGGATGCGGTCAGACCGGATCATTGGATGACGCCGATCTCTTTGCTGAGCTCAACCGTGTCGGCCACTACGCCGTCGATCCAGCTTTGGAAATCGCCACCCACCTTGGTGAAGGGCGCAAGGCCGTTGGCGGCCATGGCTTCTTGCCATTCGGCCGAGGCGGCCACCGCGGCAAGCTTTTCGCCCCAGGCGTTGAAAGCGTCATCCGAGATGCCCTTGGGCACATAGAGGCCGCGCCAGTTGACGGCGACAACGTCATAGCCTTGCTCAATGGCTGTCGGGATCTGCTCGAAGCCCGGCACGCGCTCTTCGGTCAGGACAGCAAGCGCACGCACTTCGCCCGAGTTGATGAAGCCCACGATTTCCGACATGTCGCCGGTCATCGCTTGGGTGAAGCCGCCGACCGTTTGGGTGATCGCATCCGCGCCACCATCGACGCCAATGTATTTCACGCTGGTAATGTCGGTAAAGCCTGCGGCCTTCAGAACCTGAAGCGGCTTCATGTGGTCAAAGCCACCCGCAGCCGAACCGCCGGCAAAAGCCACCGAACCCGGATCGGCTTTGATCGCCTCAACAAGGTCGGTCAGCGTCTGGAACGGGCTGTCGGCGGCAACGACGATCACGCCCGGATCAGCACCAATAGCGCCTACGAAGCGGACCTGATCCGCGGTCATGCCGCCAAAGGCGTTCTGCGCAAGGCGGGTGGTGGTGGCCGACGACGCGGCAACGATCAAATCTTCGTCGGTGTTGCGCTCGTTCACCACATGGGCGAAGGCAAGGCCGCCACCGGCACCAGCCATGTTGGTGACCTGAACCGGATCACTCACGAGGCCGAGGTCGAAAAGGATCTTGCCGATCTGGCGGCAGGTAAAGTCCCAGCCACCGCCGGGGTTGGCGGGGGCGATACATTCGGTGGCGAAAGCGGAGCCGGCGGTAAAGGTAAGGGCGGCGCTCGTCAGAAGCACCTTGAGGGTCTTGTTCATAGAAATCTCCCTGTTTGTCATATGCGGGGGCGTGGCCGACAACCTGTCGACCCGCCCCTTGCAAGCGGGATAGTTCGCGGACAACCTGACACGAACCTGTCACGACCCGAAAAATCGAAAAGGGGGGAGCCGTGAGATTTCTGCTGGTCGAGGACAATCCCGATCTGGCCCGTTCGGTTCAGACGCGCCTGTCGCTTGATGGGCACGGTGTCGATTGGGCCGCCTCGCTGGCGGATGCCGAGGATCATCTGGCGACCGCCAGCTACGACTTGATCCTCCTCGATATCATGCTGCCCGATGGTGACGGGCGCGATTTTCTGGCCGCCCACCGCCGCGCAAAACGCGACACGCCGGTGATCGTGATGACGGCGCGGTCGGCCGTTTCCGATAGGGTTGCGCTGCTCGATACGGGGGCCGATGACTATATCACAAAACCCTTTGATTTTGCGGAGTTGGAGGCAAGGGTGCGGGCGGTTCTGCGGCGCAGGATGGGGGCGACCCAGTCGCTTCGAACCTACGCAGATCTAACCTTCGATCCTTTGGCCGCAACGATCACAATCGGCGGCGAGGCGCGCGAGTTACGCAACCGCGAATTGCGGCTCTTCGAAATCCTCCTTGCGGGGCCTGATCGCATCTTTTCCAAGGGCCAACTGTGCGACCGGCTCTTCTCGGCCGCCGAGGTCGTGAGCGATAATGCGATCGAGGTTTATGTCGGGCGTCTGCGAAAAAAGCTCGAGGGAAGTGCCGCGCGGATCGAGACCGTTCGCGGTGTCGGATACAGGCTGACAACGCCATGAACTGGCCCCGGCTCGCCTCGTCCGGATCGATTCGCCAGAGGCTGATCTTGCAGCTTTTGGTGCTGGTGGCGGTGCTGTCGTGGGTTCTATACCTGTCGGTTCGCACGGTGGCGGGGGCGGCGGTCGAGACAACGCAGGATGCCATTCTCGGATCGGCGACAATCGCCATCGCCGAAGAGCTGCGCGGCGGCGAGGACGGGGTAGCGATCGACATTCCCTACACCGCCTTTTCGATGCTCGGAGCAACCGGCGAAGACCGGGTCTTCTATCGCATCCTCGTCGATGGCGCGACGGTGACGGGCTATGAGGATCTGCCGCTGACGGATGAGCCGCTTGGCGGCCTCTCGCCCATTTTTTACACCCGCAGTTATCAATCTGATACTGTTCGCATCGCGGCGGTCGAGCGGTCCGTGATCGTAGGCAGCAAGCCCGTCAGGGTCGAGGTCATCGTGGCCCAGACCCGTTCGGCGCAGGACGCAATCGTCGCCCAGATGGCAAACAGGGCGGCGGCGCTGGGCCTTGGGTTTTTTGCCATTGCCGCTCTCTTGTCGCTCCTCACGGCACGTTCGGTGCTGCAGCCGGTCAACAACCTTGCCGAAGCCGTGGGCCGGCGGGGCCCGCAGGATCTTCGTCCGGTCGAGCGGCCGGTTCCGTCAGAGCTGGCGCCGCTGGTGGCGGCGCTCAACCAGTTCATCGCGCGTCTGTCGGGCGCGCTGATCCGCACCGAGACCTTTATCGCCGAAGCGGCGCACCATATCCGCACGCCGCTTGCCACGCTTAGGGCGCAGGCCGAGATCGCGCTGCGCCAATCGCAAGATGAAACGACGCGGGGCGCAATCCGCGGGATGATCCGGTCGGTCGACGATTCCGCGCGCTCGGTCGGGCAGCTTCTGGATCACGCCGCCGTCGTCTATCGCACTGATCAGCGCACCGATGAAGAGATCGACCTTGTAGCGCTCACGCGCGATATGGTCGCGGCTTTTGGCCCGGCCGCCGATCTCCGCGAGATCAGCTTTGATCTTCAATTGCCAGACGATCCGGTGATGATGACAGCGGACCGCTTGCTTCTGGAAAGTGCGATCCGCAACCTTCTTGACAATGCGGTCAAATATTCGGCTCTCGAAGGGCTTATATCTGTGTCTCTTGTGGTCGAAGGCGATCAGGCGCGGCTCAGCGTCTGCGACCGTGGGCGCGGGCTTTCGGGTGCAAGAAGCGCCACGCTGACCGGCCGGTTCCGGCGGGGGGCAAATGTCGCCGATGTGGTGGGCTCGGGCCTTGGCCTGACCATTGTGCGCGAGGTTTCGGCCGCTCACGGCGGCGATTTCAGATTGACCGAACGAGAAGGAGGCGGCGCATGCGCAGACTTGTCCTTGCCCTTGGCCTGATCCTTTCGGCGGCTGGTGCTCTGGCATTCGATATCGAGGAAGAGCGTCTTTTTGGCTCTGGAACAGAGGCTTCGGTCGTCAAAATCCTTTCGACGACCGACATCGATATCTTTGAACCTCTGGTCGTGGCGTTTCAGGCCGCCAATCCCGGCATCGCCGTGCAATACACCGTTGCCAGCACGACAGAGGTCTACAAAGCCCTTTCGGGCCACGAGCAGGCCTTCGATCTGGTGATCTCGTCGGCGATGGACCTTCAGATGAAGCTCGCCAATGATGGCTATGCCCGCGAGCATCGCTCGATCGAAACCGAAGGGCTTCCGGCATGGGCTCGTTGGCGCGACCAGCTTTTCGCTTTTGCGCAGGAGCCTGTTGTTCTGATCCTGTCCCGCCCGGCGTTCGAAGGGCTACGCCTGCCACAGACAAGGGCGGATCTCATCGACCTTTTGCGCGCCGAGCCTGAGCGTTTCGATGGGCGCATCGGCACCTATGATCCCAACCGGTCGGGCGCGGGCTATCTTTTCGCGACGCAGGATGCACGCCAATCGGATACGTTCTGGCGGCTCTCGGAAGTGATGGGCGGCCTCTCGCCGCGTCTGTACGACGGATCGGGCGCGATGATTGCGGATGTTCAGGCTGGCCGCCTTGTCTTGGCCTATAATGTTCTGGGCTCCTATGCGGCGGCACAGCTCGCGGGCGATCCGAATGCCGCGCTGATCGAGCTTGAGGATTTCACCAATGTCCTTTTGCGCACGGCTCTGGTCCCGCGCGATGCGGCGCGCCCCGATCTGGGCGCGGCATTCCTGGATTTTCTCTTGTCGGACGAAGGGCAAACCCTGATCGACGAGAAAGCCGGCCTGCCGCGCATTGATGCCGCGACCTTGGCCTCGGCGGGGCATCGGCGGCCGATCCGCCTAGATCCGGGGCTTTTGGTGTTCGTCGATCCGTTGAAACGGCAAAAATTCCTGAACGAGTGGACCGCAGCGGTCGTGCGGCGCTAGCCTAGTCGATCACCACTTCCTGCCGGAGCGCGCTTGTCGTGCGGTCGTAGATCAGGATGCGGTTGTCGGACGTCACCACCGCGAACCAGTCGGTCCCTTGGGTGAAGGCGGTGGCGGTCACGCCTTCGGGCAGGGATATCCGGTCGGGTAGGGGCAAGGGATCGGCATTCAGGCGGATGACAAGGGCGGCGATAAGCACTAGGAACCCCGCAATCATCACCACCCCGAGCGCCGTGACCAGGCGCTTGAGAAAGATCAGCTGCGGCGGCAGGTTGCCGTTATCGGAAGAGGTTTCCATATGGCCGTGTCCGTCGTTTCGTTCCGGATCGAAGAAGATCCACCCGCCCGCCTTGATAAGGCGCTTTCGCGCGATGTGCCAGACGAGGCGGCGCTGTCGCGCTCGCGGCTGGGCAAGCTGATCGAGGAGGGGGCGGTTTCGGTCAATGGCGAGACCATCACCAACCCGCGCTTTCGCACCAGCGCAGGCGACGCGATTGAGATTCGCGTCGAGGAGGCGGACGAGAGCCATATCGTCGCCGAAGAGATCCCGCTCGAGGTGCTGTATGAGGATGACGATCTGATCGTCGTCAACAAGCCTGCAGGGATGGTTGTCCATCCCGCGCCGGGGACACCGGGCGGCACGCTGGTCAATGCCCTCATCCATCATTGCGGTGAGACCCTTTCCGGCGTGGGCGGCGAGAAGCGGCCCGGAATTGTCCATCGGATCGACAAGGAGACGAGCGGGCTCTTGGTGGCGGCCAAGAGCGACCGGGCGCATCACGGGCTTGCCGCGCAGTTCGAGAAACACACAGTCGAGCGGCACTACCTCGCGATCTGCTACGGCGTACCGGACCAGAACGACCCGCGTCTGCACGGCGTGAAGGGGACGAGTTTTGAGCCGGGGAATATTCTGAAGATCCAGACGCACCTTGGCCGCCACAAGACTGATCGGCAGAAACAAGCGGTGAGCTTTCATGGCGGGCGCCATGCCGTGACGCGGGCGCGGATCGTTCAGGCGCTGGGCGCGCCGCCGGTGGCGGCGCTGATCGAGTGCTGGCTGGAGACCGGGCGCACCCATCAGATTCGCGTGCATATGGCCCATGTGGGCCACGCGCTGATCGGCGATCCGGTCTATGGCGGGCGGCGCAAGCTTAACGCCAAGGCGGTTGGCGAGGCAGGGCAGGAAGCGGGGCTCGCCTTTTCGCGGCAGGCGCTGCATGCGGCAACCTTGGGGTTCGTGCATCCGGTCACGGGCGAAGAGCTGCGATTTGCGGCCCCTTTGCCGCAGGATATGGTTGATCTTCTGGTCGCGCTGGGCGGGGAGGTGTCGGAGGCCTAGGGGCTCTGCCCCTCTGGCCTGCGGCCATTCACCCCGGAGTATTTCGGGGCCAAAAGAAGTCTGAAACATTCTTCCCATCTGTGAGAGCGATTATTTTCGGCTCTCGCCAAGTCGGTGCGAGCGGTTCATAAATCGTTCAGTTTTGTGATCTAGCGCCCTTGAATCCACCTTTGGTGCACCTAGATCAATGTTAAGAGTATAAACATTGGGAGAGTTCCATGAGTTCCTATGCCAATCTTCCGGCCCCGTCGCCGGAACAAGGGCTGAACCGGTATCTGCAGGAGATCCGCAAATTTCCGATGCTGGAGCCGGAAGAGGAATACATGCTGGCCAAACGCTGGGTCGACCATGAGGATAGCGGCGCGGCGCATCGTCTGGTGACAAGCCATCTGCGGCTCGCGGCCAAGATCGCCATGGGCTATCGCGGCTATGGTTTGCCGCAGGCGGAGGTGATTTCCGAGGCCAATGTGGGCCT
>JBFEXG010000121.1:0-7324 GCA_041546005.1 Paracoccaceae bacterium | reverse complement strand
GCCTCATAGGCGGTGCGGACGACGTTGTTATAGGGGTCCTGCTCCTGCAGGCTCACGCCCGAGGTCTGGCAATGGGTGCGCAGCATCGAGGAGCCGGGCTTCTCCGGATTGAACTCTGCCATGATCCGGTGCCACAAAAGCCGCGCGGCGCGGAGCTTGGCGGCCTCCATGAAGAAATTCATGCCGATGGCAAAGAAGAACGACAGGCGGCCTGCGAAATCATCGACATTCATCCCCCGCTTGATCGCGGTGCGGACGTATTCGCGGCCGTCGGCCAGCGTATAGGCGAGCTCTTGCACGAGGTTCGCCCCCGCTTCCTGCATGTGATAGCCCGAGATCGAGATCGAATTGAACTTGGGCATCTCTTGCGAGGTGTATTCGATGATGTCGGCCACGATCCGCATCGAAGGCTCGGGCGGATAGACATAGGTATTGCGGACCATGAACTCCTTGAGGATGTCGTTCTGGATGGTGCCGGAAAGGACCGCGCGGGAATGCCCCTGCTCCTCGCCGGTGACAATGAAATTGGCGAGGATCGGGATGACCGCGCCGTTCATCGTCATCGAGACCGAGACTTTGTCGAGCGGGATGCCGTCGAACAGGATCTTCATGTCCTCGACGCTATCAATGGCAACGCCCGCCTTGCCGACATCGCCCTCGACGCGCGGGTGATCGCTGTCATAGCCGCGGTGGGTGGCGAGGTCGAAGGCCACCGAGACACCCTGCTGACCGGCAGCAAGGGCGCGGCGATAGAAGGCGTTCGATTCCTCGGCGGTCGAGAAGCCCGCGTATTGGCGGATGGTCCAAGGGCGGCCCGCATACATCGTCGCCCGAGGGCCGCGGGTGAAGGGTGCAGCACCGGGGATGGAGCCGAGATGATCGAGCCCCTTCACATCGTCCTCGGTATAGAGCGGCTTGACCGGAATGCCCTCGAGCGTGTTCCAGATCAGGCTGTCGGGATCGGCGCCGCGTAGCTCTTTTGCGGCCAAAGCGCGCCATTTCTCAATATTTTCCGCCATTTGCAGAGCCTTTCTCAAGTCTTCCGTCGCAGGTCATTCAATTCACTTGGGCCAACGTCGCACCCTCGGGCATCGACGGGGCGAGCCGTTCGATTACGGCGCGCAGGTCATCTTCAATCGTCGGGTCGATGACATAGATCGACACCACTTCGCTGCCGAGGATGCCGACAGGCGCGGGCGTGGTCAGGGTTGCCACCAATTGCCAGTCCGCGCCGATCCCGTCCTTGAACCAGTCGGCATAGACCATCCCATAGCGGGCACCCTTGGCATCTGCTAACGCTCCGGCCCAGCCGGGAACCGGCCCGCCCTCGGCCTCCTGCCGCGCGCGGCGGGCATCGGCATAGGCAAGCCCCCACAGGTCGACCACCGGGGCGGCCTGCGACCAAGCAACCCTGCCGATATCATTAACCGCGACGGGCACATCCGGCAGTTCGGCCGCGATCCGCGCCATCTGGGCGTGCTGGAGATAGACCCCGCGCGCCGTCCAGTTATAGGCCGTGGCGTTCATCCAGAGGAAATAGGCGGCACTCGCCAGCGCGGCGGCCATACCGATGGCACGAAAGGCCCCGCCACGGACCAACGCGGGAACAAGCGCCATGGCGGCGATCACTAGAACATAGTGCTCATACCGCGCCGCCCAGCCGATCCGGCCGGCGAAAAGGTGCCCTAGAACGGCCAGCCAAACCACGAGGGTGAAGAGGCGCAGGTTCTGGCTCTCGCGGTTGAAGATGGCGGCGGTCAGCAGGGCGAAGGCCGCTACGACCACAAGGCCACCGACCGAGAAAAGATTGCGCAGAAGTCGCGAGAGCAGGTCGCTGGAGTCGGTTGCGGTGCTGAGTTTTGCGAGGATTGAGCTTGGTACGGGTTCGAGGCCTTGAGAGGTGAGGAATAGAGCGAACAGTACGGCAGGAACCAGCGTGAGCGCCGCCAGCATGGTCCCCGCCCGAAGGTTCCCGCGCAGGGCGACCACGCCGGAAACCGCCAATGCCAGCCCGATCCCCTCGAAGCGCAGCATCGGCGCGAGGAAGACACCGGCGAAGAGCGCCAAGCCGACCTCGCTTTTCGACAGAAACCGCCAAAATCCGAACAGCATCACCGTCATAGCCAGCGCGTGCAGCGTGTGCTCCATCCCAAGGCTGGCGACACCGGCCATGTTGGTCGCAAAGGGCAGAACCAACGCGAGGAAGACGGCCACCTTGCCAGCGTTCCATTGCTCGATCCAGCGCCCGAACAACCACGCAAGCGCCAAAAGCCCGCTCAGGTTCCATGCTAGAGGTAAAAGGCGCTGAAACGCCGTTCCGGGAAACGGGGTCAGCAAGAGCGGATAAAGGATCGACGAGGCCGCCGAAGCAGGCTCGCCGGGGTTGATCCCATAGGTGCCGCCCGCGATCCCCTCGGCCATCGCGAGATGAATGTAGACGTCGTCGAGCGGATATTCGAACGTGCCAATGCGGGCCCAAGTGAGGGCAAACCAGATCGCAAACCCAAATCCCGCCGAAAGGGCAGACAGGGCCGCGAGGCTGATGCCCCCGCGGGCTGGCATCATTCGAACTCCATGATCACTTCGTCAACGGCAAGGCTGTCACCCGCCGCGGCATTGACCTTTTTAACGACCCCCTTGCGCTCGGCGCGGAGGATGTTCTCCATCTTCATCGCCTCGACGGTGCAGAGCGCTTGGCCTTCCTGAACCTCGTCACCGGCGGCCACGTTGACCTTCACGATGAGGCCCGGCATCGGGCAGAGGAGGAATTTGGAGGTATCGGGCGGCAGCTTTTCGGGCATAAGCCGCGCAAGCTCGGCCTGACGCGGCGTGCGGATCGTCACCTGAAGATCAGCCCCGCGGAAGCGCAGGCGGAAGCCTTGGGTGCGCTTGCCGACCTTCAGGACCAGAAGTGCGCCGCCCACGGTGAGCCGTGCGAGGGGATCGCCCGGGGTCCAGTCGCTTTCGATGCGAAGGGTCTTGCCCTCAATGGTCACATCGGCGCCCGCGCGGTCGGCGGTCATGGTCACGGGGAATTCCTGCCCTTGCAGCGTCACCACCCAATCGGTGCCAACGTGGCGCTCGTGATTGCTCATCCGGCCCGAGATGCGCGAGCGGCGGATTTCGGTCACCCGGTGCATCGCAGCAGCCGCAGCCGCAACACGCACCAGCGCCTCCTGCGGCAGTTTCACGCCGTCGAAACCTTCGGGGTATTCCTCGGCAATAAAGGCCGTGGTTATCGCGCCCGACACAAAGCGCGGGTGATCCATCACGGCGGCGACGAAGGGCAGGTTGTGGCCGATGCCTTCAACTTCGAAGGTATCGAGCGCCACGCGCATCTCTTCGATGGCCTGCGCCCGCGTCGGCCCCCAGGTGCAAAGCTTGGCGATCATCGGGTCGTAATACATCGAGATCTCGCCGCCCTCGTAGACGCCAGTATCGTTGCGGACGATGCCGCCCGTTTCCGTGTCGCCCTCGACTGGCGGGCGATAGCGGCTCAGGCGGCCGATGGAGGGCAGGAAGTTGCGGTAGGGATCCTCGGCATAGAGGCGGTTCTCGATGGCCCAACCGTTGATCTTGAGGTCTTCCTGCTTGAAGGGCAGCTTCTCGCCATTTGCCACGCGGATCATCTGTTCGACGAGATCGACTCCGGTGATCAACTCGGTAACGGGATGCTCGACCTGCAGGCGGGTGTTCATCTCGAGGAAATAGAAGTTGCGGTTGCCGTCGACGATAAACTCAACCGTGCCGGCGCTGGCATAACCCACCGCCTTGGCCAGAGCGACAGCCTGCTCGCCCATCGCCTTGCGGGTGGCTTCATCAAGGAAGGGCGAGGGCGCCTCTTCGACGACCTTCTGGTTGCGCCGCTGGATCGAGCATTCGCGCTCGTGCAGATAGACGCCGTTGCCGTGCTTGTCGCAGAGCACCTGAATCTCGATGTGGCGCGGTTGCGTCACGAATTTCTCGATGAAAATGCGGTCATCGCCGAAGCTGCTGGCAGCCTCGTTCTTCGACGATTGAAATCCCTCGCGCGCCTCTTCGTCGTTCCAGGCGATCCGCATTCCCTTGCCGCCGCCGCCGGCGGAGGCCTTGATCATCACCGGATAACCGATCTGCTGGCTGATCTTCACCGCCTCGTCGGCATCGCCAATCAGGCCCATGTAGCCCGGAACGGTGCTAACGCCCGCTTCCTGCGCGATCTTCTTTGAGGTGATCTTGTCGCCCATCGCCTCGATGGATTTCACCGGGGGCCCGATGAATTCGACACCGGCCTTTTCCAAGGCCTCGGCGAACTTGGGGTTCTCGGACAAAAAGCCATAGCCCGGATGCACCGCCTCGGCGCCGCTTTCCTTGATCGCCGCCATGATCTTGTCGATCACGATATAGGATTGGTTCGCGGGCGGCGGGCCGATGTGGATCGCCTCGTCAGCCATCGAAACATGAAGCGCATTACGGTCGGCATCGGAATAGACCGCCACCGTCTGGATGCCCATCTTGCGGGCCGTCTTGATGACGCGGCAGGCGATTTCGCCCCGGTTGGCGATCAGGATCTTATTGAACATCAGGCGAGGTCCTTCAAATGCAAAACCGCCACGGGTGCGCGCAGGCACCCATGGCGGTCAGGATTGGTTTTACGCCCCGAAGGGCGGATCAGGTTATTGGCAGGCTTTCGCGCCGAGATCGTCGCAGGTCGCGCCAGCCGCGCCACCGATGAGCGCGCCGGTGAGGGCATTGCCGCCGACTGCGTCAGCAAGCAGAGCGCCTGCGGCAGCGCCGGTGAGGCCGCGCTCGAGATCGGTGTCGATACAGCCAGCGAGGCCGAGGACCGCCGCGACGGCCAGTGAGAGGATTGTCCTATGCATGGGATACTGCCCTTTTCTGTGTTTTCCTTGCGCAACGACACATCCGAATGGGCACGATAGGCAATATCAACGGCCTCGCTTGGGCATAAACCGTCGCAGATTCCTGCGGTCACAGGAAAAGGGGCCGGTCGGCCCCGAAGAGGGGCAGACCGGTCCAGGAAAGGGGAACAATTTGGATGCTGGGACTGCGCCTCGTCACCGAGTGCGCCGGCCCGAGGATGAGACTGGCACAGGCCCGCCCCTGCTCCAACAGGCTTGATTGGAAGGTGCGCTGAATGCGCGCCTTCCTGCCAAGTCGCCACCGGCACAGGCCAATTTCCGCCCATCAGTCCCAATCGTCGCCTCCTTCGAAGGGCGAGACTGAGCGATCGTCGAATATCTGCGGGAAGCTGACGCGCGCCTTGGCCACATCGATCCGCAGAAGCGCATCGTAGTCCTGCGGGTCGAAGGAATCATCCGCGGCCACGACCTCGCGGCCGAAGAGCCAGCCCAAACGCCCCGCATCGAGATTGCCACGCACAAAGGGCTCTTCACCGAAGTGCTCCCAAAGCGCCCAGAGGAACAATTCGTCGGCCTTGCGGTCGATCGGGCGGCGATCGCGGAACCGCTCGCGCGCGATGATCTTGGTCGCGCCCTCCTTGTTGGCGCGCCGGATGGTGAACTGGTGATCCGAGCTCGGCATCCGGCCCGGAAATCCCCTGTGTTTTTCCATCATAAACTCTCCCGACTGTTGGCAAGGTTGGTCTTCATCTGGGCGTCCTTGCCTAGAGCGGAATATTGTCGTGCTTTTTCCATGGGTTCTGAAGCTGCTTGCCACGCAAGCTCGCGAAGGCGCGGCAGACCCGGCGGCGGGTCGAGTGGGGCATGATCACCTCGTCGATAAAGCCCTTCTCGGCGGCGACGAAGGGATTGGCGAAGCGGTCTTCGTAGTCCTTGGTGCGGGCCGCGATCTTCTCTTTGTCGCCAAGCTCGCTGCGATAGAGAATCTCGACCGCGCCCTTCGCGCCCATGACTGCGATCTCGGCAGAGGGCCAGGCATAGTTGAAATCGCCGCGCAGGTGCTTGGACGCCATCACATCATAGGCGCCGCCGTAGGCTTTGCGGGTGATGACGGTGACCTTGGGCACCGTGGCCTCGCCATAGGCAAAGAGAAGCTTCGCCCCGTGCTTGATGACACCGCCATATTCCTGCGAGGTGCCGGGCAGGAAGCCGGGCACATCGACAAGCGTCAGGATCGGGATCTCGAAAGCGTCACAGAAGCGGACAAACCGCGCGGCCTTGCGCGAGGCGTCGATATCGAGGCAGCCCGCCAGAACCATCGGCTGGTTGGCGACAACGCCCACGGTCGAGCCTTCGAGGCGGACGAAGCCGGTGATGATGTTCTTCGCATACTCGGCCTGAATCTCGTAGAAATCCCCCTCGTCCGCGATCTTGTGGATCAGCTCCTTCATATCGTAGGGCGTGTTGGGGTTGTCTGGGATCAATGTATCGAGGCTGTCTTCCACCCGCGCCACATCGTCAAAGAAGGGGCGCACGGGCGGCTTCTGGCGGTTGTTCAGGGGGAGGAAATCAACAAGGCGGCGAATCTCGGCCAGCGCTTCAACGTCGTTTTCAAACGCCCCATCGGCGACCGAGGACTTGCGGGTATGCGTCGAGGCCCCGCCCAGCTCTTCGGCGGTGACGATCTCGTTCGTCACAGTTTTCACCACGTCGGGGCCGGTGACGAACATGTAGGAGGAATCCTTCACCATGAAGATGAAGTCGGTCATGGCGGGGCTGTAGACCGCACCACCGGCGCAGGGGCCCATGATGACGCTGATCTGCGGCACCACTCCGCTCGCCATGATGTTGCGCTGGAAGACCTCGGCGTAACCGGCGAGCGAGGCCACGCCTTCCTGGATGCGCGCGCCGCCCGAGTCGTTGATGCCGATCACCGGTGCGCCGTTTTGCAGCGCCATATCCATGATCTTGCAGATCTTCTGGGCGTGGGTTTCCGACAGCGAGCCGCCGAAGACGGTGAAATCCTGCGAAAAGACATAGACGAGGCGGCCGTTGATCGTGCCGCTGCCCGTCACCACGCCGTCACCCGGGATCTTCTGATCCTGCATCCCGAAATCGACGCAATCGTGTTCGACATAGGTGTCGAGCTCCTCGAAACTGCCTTCGTCCAGCAGCACTTCGAGCCGTTCGCGCGCCGTCAGCTTGCCTTTGGCATGCTGCGCCTCGATCCGCTGCGGGCCACCGCCAAGGCGCGCGTTCGCCCGCTTCTCCTCGAGCTGCCGGATGATGTCTTCCATGGCCCCGTCCGCCCCTGTCGCATTGCACAGTCAGGCACAGGAGATAGCACGCCGGGCCGGCGGAGGAAAAGCGCGGCGCGGGGGCTCCTTCCGCCCTGGCTCTCCACCCTGGCACCCTCCACCCTGGCACCCTTGTGGACGGGGCCTGGGCTCGCTTAGACTTCG
>JBFEXG010000056.1:0-10846 GCA_041546005.1 Paracoccaceae bacterium | reverse complement strand
CGCCGGATGCGCCGGGCTTCCTGACCTGATCCCCCAAGAGAATTGGGATGAACGAGACGCTCCAATTCCCGCTCGCTGTGGCGGATCAGGGCATAGACCCGCAAAAGCTTTACCCCGCCCGCTGTGGTAGCGATCCCGCCGCCGACAAGTGCGAGGCCCACAAGCGCCAGCCCCGGCGTCGGAAGCCCCGCCCACCGTGCAGCCAGTGTCCAGTCGTGCGCCTCGAAACCGGTCGTTGACAGGAAAGACAGGACCGTAAAAGTCGCGCCCCAGATCGATCGGAGCGCGGCGCGCAGGCCCTCTGTGCTCGTCAGATCGAGGCCTACAAAGAAATGACGCAGAAAGAGAAGAGTCGGCACAAGAAGGACGAGGCCAATCCCAAGACGAAACTCGGGGTCTTTCCAAAACGCGGTCCGCTCCTCACCCAAGAGGCCGCGTGAAAACGTGAGCCGCGAGAGGGCAAAGAAGAAGAACGGAAACATGATCAGCTCGCCAAGAATCCCGCTGTCGGCCGGATAAAGCCCGCCAATCGGCGATATGCCCGATGTCGACATCACCGACATGGCGTGAACCACCGCTACAAACGGTGTTTCCCCGGCCAAAATGAGGCCCAGCCACAAAAGGCCCGTCGCCGCCGCATAGAGCGGGATCAGACGCGCTGCATAATGGATCAGTCGCTCCGAGGGATCGACCAAAGGCATAGATCGGCCCGCGCCCGGCAAGTGAACCAAGGATCGCGCCTGAGCGCGAACCTCGAACCCCCCAAGGTTCAGCGGCGCCAACAGGGCGACAGCGACAACCCAGATGAAAAGGCCGCCCAGCCATCCGACCAATCCGCGCCAAAGATGCAGCGAATGCGGAAGGACGTAGGGACGATCAAATATAGTGGCACCCGTCGTGGTGAAGGACGAGACCATCTCGAACCAGGCGCTCAGAAACCCATAGCTTCTTGTCAATTCGAAGAACGGAACAGCGAGCATGGCCGGAAGAAAGAGATAGGCCGCAATGAGGGTCGAGAGGTGGCTACGCGTCTGACTTTTTGGCCTAGTCCCTCTGGACGCAATCGCGATCAGGGTTGTCAGGATTAGAAACAGGACCATCCAATAGAAGAAAACCCGGGCGACAACGTGATTTCCAATCGCCAAAGCATGGATCGACGGCACAATCATGGCCACCGAACCGATGGCCATCAAAAGCACGAAAAGCGGAAGGCTGGCGAGCCGGGCGTACATCAGAAAAAGTCGATCGAGACCTGCAAAAGGCGCTCGACCTCCGGAACATCGCTAGCCATCACGAAGATGGCGATGAGGTCGCCCTCGTCGATCCTAAGGCTGCCGTTTGGCTTGACCAGCTTGCCTTCTTTGACCACCGCACCCAGCAAGACCCCTTCTGGGAAGGCGATATCGCGGATGCGCTGCCCAGCGATCGGCGAGGTGCCAAGCACCTGCGCTTCGATCAGTTCCGCCTCGGCGTCACCGATGGAATAGACCCCCTTCACCCGACCATGACGGATATGACGCAGGATCGAGCTGACAGTCGTTGCGCGGGGATTGATATAGGCGTCGATCCCCAAGGGCGCCATCAGCGGCGCGAGCGTCGGATCATTGACAAGACAGATCGTCATCGAACAGCCCATCGCCTTTGCCCGCACAGCGGCCAGCATATTGGTCTTGTCATCGTCGGTTACCGCCAGAATAGCATCGGCGCTTTCGATATTCGCCTCGCTCAGAAGGCCGGAATCGAGGCCGTCGCCATTCAGAACGATCGTTCTATTGAGTGAATCCGCCGCAATCTCGGCCCGTGCGCGGTCGCGCTCAATGACCTTGACCCTGACCCGATCGGTTCGCCGCTCAAGTTCTTGCGCCACAGCCAAGCCGACATTGCCACCGCCGACAATCACCACGCGTTCCTGCTTTTTCGTGGATTTGCCAAAGATTTCCAGCGTGCGGTTCACGTCTTGTGTCGCTGCAAAGACGTAGCAGGCATCGCCGGCAAAGATCTGGTCACCTGGCGCGGGGGCGAAAAGGGTTCCGTCACGACGAATACCGACAACGATTGCCTGCAGGGTCGAAAAGAGATCGGTCAACTGTCGCAGCGGCGTATTGATGACCGGACAATCCGCCCCGATCATGATGCCAAGAAGCTGCGCCTTGCCGTCGAGAAAGCTCTCCGTGTCAAAGGTCGCCGGCGCCGCCAGTCGTTGAAGCGCCGCCTCGGCAACCTCTTTCTCGGGGCTAATGAGCACATCGATCGGCATATGCTCGCGCCGATAGAGATCGGAATAGGCCGTCTCGAGATAAGACTGAGACCGAATGCGAGCCACCTTCCGCTGGACCGAAAAGACCGAATGCGCCACCTGACAGGTCACCATGTTGACCTCGTCGGAATGGGTCGCGGCGATGACCATATCCGCGTCGCGTGCGCCGGCCCGTTCGAGGACGTCAGGATAGGAGGCATGGCCAACAACCCCGCCCACATCGAGGGTTTCGGTCGCACGGCGCACAAGCTCGGCATTCAAATCGACGATGGTCACATCGTTTTGTTCGCCCGACAAATGCCGCGCGATTTGCCAGCCGACCTGACCCGCCCCGCAGATGATGACCTTCATGCCCGCTCCTTCAGGATTGAGGTGGCTTCGTGGTGCCAGAGAGCCATGGTCCGGTCAACCGCCCAGTATTTTCGCCGTCGTCTTCTCAGTCTTCTTCCACAAAGGCGACACGCCCGCCCGCCTTGTTGGTTGTCGTGACCCCGAGCGACTTGAGCTTGCGGTGAAGTGCTGACCTTTCCATCCCGACAAACGACGCCGTCCGACTGATATTCCCGCCAAACCGGTTGATCTGGGTCAAGAGGTATTCGCGCTCGAATAGCTCTCGCGCCTCACGCAGAGGGAGGGTCGCAAGCGCGCTTCCCAGAACCACGCGCCCCTCCTCGCCTTGCGGTTCTTCGCTTGAGGGAAGTTCACGCGCCGAAATAGATCCAGCGGCCTCCCCAAGGATAAGCACACGTTCGACAACGTTTTTCAGCTGCCGAACATTACCCGGCCAGTTCATCGTTTGCAGCATCGCGCGGGCATCGTCCGCGAGCTTGCGCAGAGGCAGCCCCTGCGAGCGATTGAGTTGGGAAATGAAATGTTCAGCCAGCATCGGGATATCCTCGCGGCGCTCTTCCAGCGAGGGAACATGGATCGGGACGACATTCAGCCGGTGATACAGCTCTTGCCGAAACGCGCCTGTCTGGATCAGGTCGGCCAAATCGCGGGTGGTCGAGGAAATGACCCGCAGATCGACCTGCACCTTGCTCGCGCCGCCAACACGAGTGAACTGTTGATCCACAAGGACCCGAAGGATTTTCGACTGGGTGCCAAGCGGCATATCGGCGACCTCGTCGAAATAGATGATCCCGCCATTGGCCTGCTCGAGCAGCCCCTTCTCGATGCCGCGATCCGGGCCTTCACGCCCGAAGAGCACCTCTTCCATCCGCTCCGGCTCGATAGCCGCCGAGGCGACCGTAACGAACGGCGCATCAGCCCGGTTGGATTGGGCGTGGATATAGCGCGCTGCGATCTCCTTGCCCGAACCGGGGGCGCCGGTCAGCATAACCCTGCCGTTCGAGCGCGTAACCTTGTCCAACTGGCTCTTCAGCGCACGGAACGCCGCGCTATCGCCCAACATTTCCGCGCTTGGCGCGTCGCTGCGCTTGAGTTCCTGATTTTCTCGGCGCAGGCGCGATGTTTCCATCGCGCGCCGGATCACCACCATCAATTGGTCGATGTTGAAGGGCTTTTCGATGAAGTCATAGGCGCCTTGTTTGATCGCCGCGACTGCGATCTCGATGTTTCCGTGGCCGGAAATGATGACAATCGGGATCTCGGGGTGATCGCGTTTAACTGTCTTGAGAATGTCGATCCCGTCCATGTGGCTGTCCTTCAGCCAGATATCGAGGATCATCAGGGCGGGCTTTTCCTTATCAATCTCGGCCATGCACTGATCGGCGTTAGCCGCAAGACGGGTGGTAAACCCTTCATCTTTCAGAATATCCGAGATGAGCTCGCGAATGTCGCGTTCATCGTCGGTAATCAGAATATCGCCCATAAGATCCTCATGCGGGTAGTTTCTCTGCCTCTGCCTGAGTCGGCAGAACTGGCAGGTCGATCACGGCCATCGCGCCAAAGCGGTCTGCGCCGTCAAATGGTTCGGCATCTTCAAGCGACAGCGTACCGCCGTGCTCTTCGATGATCTTTTTCACGATAGGCAGGCCAAGGCCCGTCCCTTTCTCGCGGGTGGTCACATAGGGCTCGAACAGTCGCGCCCGGTCTTCGGGAAGGCCGATGCCGTTGTCGGAAATGGAAATGCGCGCGGTCGAGCCTTGCGTGGTCATTGCGATGCCTATCTGCGGCGAGAAGGAAAAATCGGGGTTCTTTTCCCTCAAAGTTTCAATGGCTTCCCCGGCGTTCTTAATCAGGTTGGTCAGGGCCTGACCAATCATTGTTTCGTCGATGTCCGCCAGAACCGGGCCGACCGGGATGGTGGTGATAAACTTCACCTCCGGCTGCCCCGCGATCTGAAGCGTCACCGCATCGCGCAGGATGGCAGCAAGATCGCTGGTAATCCTATCCGGCTCGGGCATTCTGGCAAAGCGTGAAAACTCATCAACAATGCGCCGCAAGTCGTTGGTTTGCCTAACAATAACTTCTGTCATCTGCTTGAGATCATCGCCCTCATCACCAAGTTTGCCGACAAACTTGCGCTTGATCCGTTCCGCCGACAGCTGGATCGGCGTCAGCGGGTTTTTGATCTCGTGGGCGATACGGCGGGCCACATCCCCCCAGGCGGCAAGGCGCTGGGCGCTGACAAGGTCTGTCACATCGTCAAAGGCCACCACATAGCCTTCGAGCGTTCCGTCTTCATTTTTCCGCGTGGACAAGCGTGCCAAGAGCGCCTCTTGCTTGCCGCCACGGACGATGTTGATCTGCTCCTGCACCATCTCGCGACTCTCGGCCTGAAGCCCCTCGAGAAGCGGGCCGAACTCTGGGACCGCAACGGACAGCGGCCGGGCTTCCAACTCGTGATCCACATCCAATAGGCGCCGAGCCGAACGATTGACGAAAGTGACTTGCCCCTCTGCATTGAGGCCCACCACGCCGGAGGTGATCGAGCTTAGCACAGAGTCAAACAGCCGCCGCCGCCGCTCGATCTGCTGGGTGTTTTCCAAAAGCTCGCCGCGCTGGCGCCTGAGCTGGGCCGTCATTTGATTGAAATAACTTCCAAGCTGCGCGATCTCGTCGTCGCCCTGCTCTTCGGCCACTCTCACATCAAGATCACCTGAGCCGACCTTCTGCGACGCAACAACGAGCTCTCCCACGGGGCGCGACAAGCGTTCCGCAAACCAAAGCCCAAGAAGGACGGCGGCAAGGATCAGGATGACCGCAAATCCGAGATAGAGAATGCCAAACTCGAACAAGAGCCGCCCGCGATCGCTCTCGAGCTGGCGATAGAGGCTGACGGTTTCCTGCGTTTGATCGAGAAGGTTCAGGATATTGCCGTCGACCTCACGCGTCACATAAAGAAAACGGTCGGTAAAGCTGACCAGTGGGATGAGTGCCCGAAACTCGTCGTTGGCCCAATCCTCTATGACTAGAATACCATTCGAAAGCGCCTCGTCGATTTGCTCTGACCCGACCCGCTCATAGCCGAATTCATAGGATCGGGCGCCACGAGCCCGGATCTCGCCCGCGCCATCAATCACAAAGGCCTCGGCAAGGCCCCGTTCGATTTCAGTTTGCAGCTGACCAAGGGTCTGGCGGATTTCCCCATCCGACATGAAGAAATTGCTCTCGCGTTCTGCATTGAGCTCGGCGGCAAGGGTCAGCCCGTCGCGCTCAAGTTCCTGCCGGTGCTCTTGCTCATAGGCCTGCGCAGCGGCGAGGGAATTTGAAAGAACATCACCAACCCGCTTGGAGAACCACCCCTCGAGGCCAACGTTGATCGACAAAACCGCAAAGACCGCGACCATAATCGTCGGCAAGAGCGCGAGAAGGCCGAAAACACCGGTCAGGCGCAGGTGCAGGCGCGAGCCTGCCGATTGCGCCCGTCGTGCGCCGATCATCTGCGCGATGCGCAGGATAACAATGGCAACGAGGATCAGGATGTAACTGAGGTCGGCGAGCACCACGAGCCGCAGAAGGGGCGAATTGCTGCCCTGATCGAGAGGACCGAGGGCCGTATAGGTAGCGCCCGCTAGCAGAGGACCAAGTGCTACGAGAAGGATGGTCACGCCCGTCTGAACGGCTCGGCTGCGCCGCAGACGGCTGATCATCGTTAAAAGATGCCCCGATTGGGAAATCTGCACCCCGATATCCTGTTTTTCGCGGTTAGCCCGCCGCCCTGCCGTTTTGCCCCGACTGCCGCAACTGCGACTCTGAGGACACGGTTCTGTTGCGGTTTTACATCAACTTTCGGCGGCGTGTCACGCGGATATCAAGCTCGGTGATCTTCTTGCGCAGCGTATTGCGATTGATGCCGAGAAGGTCGGCGCATTTCGCCTGATTTCCGCCCACCGCATCGAGCGCAATTTCAATAAGCGGCGTCTCAACCTCGCGGAGGATACGTTGGTAGACGCCCGGGGGCGGCAGCATCCCGCCATGCAGATCAAAATAGCGGCGCAGGTGCTTGGCGACAGAGGCCGAAAGCTTGTCGCCATCGGTCACGCCACGCAGAGGCTCGACCGCAGGCTGGCTAAGCAACACCGCCTCCATCTCGCTGCGGGAGATTTCCTCTTCGCTCGATGTGGCGACAAGACGGCGGGTGATATTCTCTAGCTGTCGCACGTTGCCGGGCCAGGAGTAGGCGCGGGCGAGTTCAAGCGCCCCTGCCCCCAACCGGCGCAGCGGAAGGCCATCGCGTTCGGCACGGGCCAAAAAATGCTCAGCCAAAAGGGCAATATCATCAACCCGCTCGCGCAAAGGCGGCACGGCAAGAGTGACGCCGCTTACGCGATAGAACAGATCCTGCCGGAAATCGCCTGCCTCCATCCGCGCCATGAGGTCGGCTTGGCTTGTGGCCATGACGCGCGGGCCAGTGTCGCCCATCGCGTCGATCATCCGCACAACGCGCCCTTGCGCCTCACTTGGCAGATCGCCCACCTCGTCGAACAGAAGGGTGCCACCCTTGGCCTTGGCAATCACAGTCGAGGGGCCATCGACGCCTTGAAGGTCGCTCGGCCGCACGACGACAAACGGCAGATTGCGCCGGTCCGACAGATCATGAATCGCCCGCGCGATCAGGGATTTGCCCGTGCCACTCTCTCCCGTGATGAGCGCAGGCAGTGAGGTGTTCATCACCCGCGCCACAAGGCGATAGAGCGTTTGCATCGCTGCGGTGCGGCCCACCAAGGGCAGATCGGTCGATTGGTCGGCACTGCCGGTCGCTGGCCGCTGCGACGGAGCACGGCGGCGTGTTTCCAGCGCGCGCGCCGAGCGCTTCATCAGGTCGGGAAGGTCAAAGGGCTTGGGCAGGTAGTCATAGGCCTCGGCCTCGGCCGCCTGAATCGCCGTCATGATCGTGTTCTGGGCGGAGATCACGATCACCGGCAGGCCGGGCCGAAGGGCGGCGATTTTGGGCAGCTGCTCAAGCCCGTTGCCATCGGGCATGACCACGTCGGAAATGACCAGATCGCCCTTTCCTTCTTCGACCCAGCGCATGAGCGTGACGAGGGACGAGGTCGCATGGACCCGGCACCCCGCGCGGGTGAGCGCCTGCGTCAGGACCGTGCGGATCGTGCGGTCGTCGTCGGCAACGAGAACTGTTCCGTCCATCAGCTGTTTTCCCTTGTCATATCCGTTTCACGCGGGGCCACGGGCAAGGAGACCCGAAACACCGTCTTGCCGGGGATCGAGTCGACGGAAATCCATCCCCCCACATCCCCGATGAGCTTTGACACCAGTGCAAGCCCAAGGCCGGTGCCGTTCTCGCGCCCCGAGACGAAGGGCTCGAAAACATCCGCCGCAATGTCAGGCGGCAGGCCGGGGCCATCATCGATGATCTCGATCTGCAACGGGAGCCGCGCCTGAAGCCCGTCGGGCCGCCGAACCCTCAGCGAGGCGTCGTAATAGGTCCGCAGCCGGATCGTGCCACCGGCTTTGCCGGCTTCCGAGGCGTTCTTCAGAAGGTTCAGAAATACCTGCAACAGCTGATCTGCATCCGCCAGCGTCGGCGGCAGCGAGGGATCGTAATCCTCGATCAACATCATATGGGCGCCAAAGCCCACGGCGGCCGATTGGCGGGCGCGGTCGAGCACGTCGTGGATATTCACGGGCTTTAGAACTGGCGGGCGCAGGTTGCCGAATTGCTCGACCTGCTCGAGAAGCTTTACGATCCGGCGGCATTCATCGACGATAAGGTCGGTCAGCTCCAGATCGCCCTGCTCGAGGTTCATCGACAGGAGCTGCGCCGCGCCGGTGATGCCGGCAAGCGGGTTCTTGATCTCATGCGCCAGCATCTCGGCCATGCCGATCGCCGATTTCGCGGCCTTACCGGTATGGGCATTGTGGCTCATCCGCCCCGCAATCTCGCGCGGCGAGATCATCACAAGCATCTTGCCCTCTGCTCCCAGAAGCGGCGCGACCTGAATGTTGCACTGAACCGGCGGGCGCTCGCCCGAGCCCACATCCACATCGTTGACATAGAGCGACGAGCGGCCCGCCCGCGCCCGCGCGAAAGGCTCTTCGAGCGGCGCATCGATCATCACCTTGTCCCAGACTGGCTCGCCGATCAGAGAACGGGCCGAGAGGTTGAGAAAGCTCTCGGCGGCAGGATTGACCATCTCGACGCGGTCGTTCTCGTCCAAGAGAAGCGCCGGAACCGGCAGCGAGGACCAAAGAGCGGGATCAGCGGTCATGCGGCGGCCCTTTCCCAACCGGCGAGGGCATCGGGCAGGAGACGAAGGACACGCGCCGGATCGGCTTCGACCAGAACCGCCTTACGCAGGGCTGCGGGCGTTGCGGCCGCGTCCATATACCAGCCAAGGTGCTTGCGTGCGACCTTGTTGCCGAGGGTCGGACCATAGAAGGCGATCATGGCCTCGTAGTGCTCGGCCACCATCGCGGCGAATTCGGATGGTGTCGGCAGGACGGGGCGCTTGGTGCCAAAAAGATCGGCCGCAATCTCGGCCAAGACCCAAGGCCGCCCCTGCGCCCCGCGCCCGACCATGACACCATCGGCGCCCGAAAGCGCCATCGCCTTCTTGGCCGCGGCTGGACCCACGATATCGCCATTGGCGATCACTGGGATCGACACGGCCTCTTTGATCGGCGCGATCGCCGCCCAATCGGCAGAGCCTTTGTAAAACTGACAGCGCGTGCGCCCGTGGATGGTGATCATCCGGATGCCTGCCTCTTCTGCCCGCTTCGCGAGCTCGGCGGCATTTAGAAGCGCGTCATCCCAGCCCAGGCGGGTCTTGAGCGTCACCGGCACTTTCACCGCAGCCACCACTGCCTCAATCAGCGTCAGCGCATGGTCGAGGTCTTTCAGCAGAGCCGAGCCGGAATACCCGTTGGTAACCTTCTTGGCAGGACAGCCCATGTTGATATCAATGAAGGCCGCGCCGTTGGCCTCGACCATCCGCGCCGCCTCGGCCATCCAATAGGCCTCGCGCCCCGCAATCTGGACCGCTGTATTGGCCTGATCGAACCCGAGCTCGGCCTTCTCGCGGACACCGGGTTTGGCCTGAACCATCTCTTGGCTGGCGACCATTTCCGACACAACCCAGCCCGCGCCCCAGCGCGAGACAAGCTGGCGAAATGGCAGATCGGTGATTCCAGCCAGCGGCGCGAGCGCGACAGGTGGGGTCAGGCTCACACCCCCCAGATCGATGGCCTTCTGCACTGTTTCGGCTGATCTCTGCACAGTCATGTCCTTTGTCTCTGCCTCAGCTAGCGCCCTAGGACGCCTCGGGCAAGGATTTGGGTGTGCTTTTTTGTGCAGAAATCACGGTTCGCACATTTTTTGTGCGTTTTAGTCGGGGCGAAGTGACCATTTGCACCGGTTGTCGTGCGGTCGTAGAAACGGGCGGAATAAGGAGCACCATGACAACAGCCGTCATCATCGTTGCCGCCGGTCGCGGCCTCAGGGCCGGAGGGCCGGAGCCGAAACAGTGGCAAAAACTGCGCGGCCAACGAGTGATTGATCGGACTATTGAGGCTTTCGCAGGCCATGGGCCGATCATCGTCGTGCTTGCGCCAGAAGAAATGAAGCGTGCAGAAACCTTGACGGGCTGCCGCGCTGTGGCGGGTGGCGAGACCCGCGCTGCCTCTGTTCGCGCCGGTCTGGAGGCCCTTGAACGCGAGGCCCCCGATCTGGTGCTGATCCATGATGCCGCCCGCCCGCTCGTGGGCCGCGCGGTGATTGACGGTGTGATTGGCGCATTGGCAACGTCCCCCGCTGCCGCCCCTGCCCTCATGGTCAGCGATGCGCTCTGGCGCGGCGAATCGGGTCTTGTTTCGGGCGTTCAGGATCGAACCGGCCTCTACCGCGCCCAGACACCGCAAGGCTTTCACTTTCCTGCAATCCTTGCCGCGCATCGCGCCGCCTCTGATTTCGAGGCCGCCGACGATGTCGCCATCGCCCGCGCTGCCGGCATGGCGATCGCCATCGTCCCCGGCGAGGAACGCAACCTCAAAATTACCACGCCCGAGGATTTCGCCCGGGCCGAACAGCTTCTGGAGAGCCAGATGGATATCCGCACCGGCAACGGCTTTGACGTGCACAAATTCGGCCCCGGCGATCACGTCTGGCTTTGCGGCGTGAAGGTGCCGCATACCCATGCGCTCGTGGGCCATTCCGATGCCGAT
>JBFEXG010000367.1:0-1879 GCA_041546005.1 Paracoccaceae bacterium | reverse complement strand
GGAGTTCTAGGGGGCTCTGCCCCCGTCTCCTGACGGAGACTCCCCCGGAGTATTTCCGGCCAAAAGAAGCGGCATTCTTTTGGCTCTAAATACTCCAGGGGTGAATGCCGAAGGCAGAGGGGGCAGCGCCCCCTATTTCTTCGCGGCCTCGCCGGCCACGCGGGCGGCGTCGAGGGTGAGCGAGGTGCCCAACGCCTGTTCGTCGACGACAAGCTCGATCACTGCGGGCAGGTTCGAGGCCTTGGCGCGGGTGAAGGCGGCAGCGAACTCCTCGGTCATACGAACCGTCTCACCGTGCCCGCCATAAGCGCGGGCGAGGGCCGCGAAATCGGGGTTCTGCAGCATCGTGCCAGAGACGCGACCGGGATAGTGCTTTTCCTGATGCATCCGGATCGTACCGTAGCGGCCGTTGTTGACGACGACGACGATAGGCGTCGCGCCATATTGCTTGGCGGTCGACATCTCGTTCAGGGTCATCTGGAAGCAGCCGTCGCCAGCGAGGCAAACCACCGTCTTCTCAGGGTTTTCCAGCGAAGCGGAAACCGCGGCGGGGAAGCCGTAGCCCATTGAGCCGGAAGTGGGGGCAAGCTGTGTGCGGTAGCCTTTGTAGGTGAAGTAGCGGTGCAGCCAGGCGGCGTAGTTGCCGGCGCCATTGGTGACGATGGCATCCTCAGGCAGGTTGGCCGAGAGCCAGGAGATCACCTCTTCCTGTTTCACGTCGCCGGGGCTGGCGAAGGGTTTGGCCCAGCCGAGATAGTCGGCGCGGGCGGCGGCGGTCCAGTCGGACCAGTCTTTGCCGGTTCCGTTCAGGGTGGCGAGGGCGGCAACGAAGGAGGGGCCATCGCTGACGACCGACAGGTCGGGGGTGAAGACCCGGCCAATCTCATCGGCATCGGCGTGGATATGGGCGATTTTCGGGCGCGGGCCGGGGGTGTCGAAGAGCGCGTAGCCATGGGTCGCGATATCGCCGAGGCGGGAGCCGATTACGAGGAGCCGGTCGGCCTCGCGCATCCGTTTGGCGAGCTTGGGGTTGATGCCGACGTTGAGGTCGCCCGCATAGGAGGGGTGGCGGTTGTCGAGGTAGTCCTGCCGCCGGAAGGCGAGGGCCACCGGCACATTCTCGCGCCCGGCAAAGGTGGCGAGATCGGCGGCGGCGGCGGCGGACCAGTGCGGGCCGCCGACCACGACGAGGGGGCGCTCGGCCTCGGCCAGCCAATCGAGCGCAGCGCGGGCTTGGCTCGCGCGGTCGGGTTGGGCAGCCGTGGGCGCGGGCACTTCATCGGCCACTTCAGCCATGGCGCTGAGCATATCCTCGGGCAGTGCCAGCACCACTGGGCCGGGGCGGCCCGACATGGCCACGGCAAAGGCGCGGCGGATGTATTCGGGCAGGCGCTCGGTCTGGTCGATCTCGGCTGCCCATTTGGCGAGGCCGCCGAAGACCTCGCGGTAGTTGATCTCTTGGAAAGCCTCGCGGTCGCGGTGGCTGCGGTCGATCTGGCCGACGAAGAGGATCATCGGCGTCGAATCCTGCCGGGCGATGTGGATACCGGCGGAGGCATTGGTGGCGCCGGGGCCGCGGGTGACGAAGGCCACGCCGGGGGTGCCGGTCATCTTGCCATAGGCTTCGGCCATCATCGCCGCGCCGCCTTCGTGGCGGCATACGATGTTTTCAATCCCACTCTCATAGAGGCCATCGAGGGCGGCAAGAAAGCTCTCGCCCGGCACGGAAAATACCCGGCGCACCCCGTGAAGCTTGAGCTGATCGGCAAGAATCTGGCCGCCGTGACGCATGGAATACTCCCTCTTCAACGCGGGGCCACCATGTGCCAGCGCCTTGGGAAGTGCAACCGGAGGAACGCTAGAGCGGGTTGGATATTTC
>JBFEXG010000262.1:0-3531 GCA_041546005.1 Paracoccaceae bacterium | reverse complement strand
CGAATGTTGAGCGGGATGAGTCGGTCTCGGCAGCTTTTTGATCGGCCTGAAATTTAGGCAAAGCCATCTGCAAGTGCAAAAAATGTGCAAAATTCCCGGTTTTGCCCCTTTCGCACCTGCAGCAATTCCTTGTGACCTCCGCTTTCCCACGCCCTCATAGGCCTGCGAACGGCCAACTGCTGCGGCCAGGGTCCAGACCTATGACAAGGGGAAAAGCGTGAAATTCATCATAGCGACAATCAAGCCGTTCAAGCTCGAGGAGGTGCGCGAAGCTGTCACCGCCACGGGCGTGCGCGGGATGATGGTGACGGAAATCAAAGGCTTCGGCTCGCAGTCGGGCCACACCGAAATCTATCGCGGCGCGGAATACGCCGTGAACTTTGTGCCGAAGGTCAAGCTCGAGATCGCGGTGCCTGACAGCCTTGCCGACGAGGTTGTCGCGGTGATCGCCAAGACCGCCAAGACCGACAAGATCGGCGACGGCAAGATCTTTGTTCTCGATCTCGAATCCGCCCTGCGGGTCCGGACCGGCGAAACCAACGAGGACGCGCTGTGAGCGCGCGCGAGAGGGAAATGGGAAAGATGTTGAACAGAATGAAACTCTCCGGCGCGGCCGGACTTGCCGCCGCCCTGATGGCGGCCCCGGCCATGGCGCAGGATGCCGCGGCAGAGGCTATGGGGCCCGTGATGGACAAAGGCGACGTGAGCTGGATGCTCGTCTCGACGCTCCTCGTGCTCTTCATGATCTTGCCGGGCCTCGCGCTTTTCTACGGTGGCCTTGTGCGATCGAAGAATATGCTCTCGGTTCTGATGCAGTGCACCATGATCACCGCGATGGTGATGGTGATCTGGGTAGTCTACGGCTACTCCTTCGCCTTCGGTGGTGGTGAAGGCCCGTTCTGGGGCGGCACGGCCAAGCTCTTCCTCGCAGGCGTTACAGCCGACAGCATGGCGGCGACCTTCTCCGAGGGCTACGTTATTCCCGAGTTCGTCTTCATCGCTTTCCAGATGACCTTTGCGGCCATCACGCCCGCCCTGATCGTCGGCGCCTTCGCAGAGCGGATCAAGTTTTCGGCGGTCCTTCTCTTCACCGCGATGTGGGTTACGGTGGTCTACTTCCCGGTGGCCCACATGGTCTGGGATGCCAACGGCCTGATCTTCAACATGGGCGCGCTTGATTTCGCGGGCGGCACGGTTGTCCACATCAATGCCGGCATCGCGGCCCTCGTTGCCTCGATCATCGTCGGCCCGCGCCTTGGCCTTGGCAAAGACATGATGGCCCCGCACTCGATGACCCTGACGCTCGTCGGCGCTGGCATCCTCTGGGTCGGCTGGTTCGGCTTCAACGCGGGTTCCAACCTTGAAGCCAACGGCGGCGCCGCGCTTGCCATGATCAACACCTTCACGGCCACCGCCGGCGCAATTCTCGCTTGGGCTGCTGTCGAAGCGCTGACCCGTGGAAAAGCCTCGATGTTGGGCGCCGCTTCCGGCCTCGTTGCTGGCCTTGTTGCCGTGACTCCCGCTGCCGGCTTTATTGGCCCGGTTGGCGCCATCGCCCTCGGCGGCCTTGCCTCGGTGGCATGCTACTTCTTCGTGGCGGTCGTGAAGAACAAGCTCGGCTATGACGACAGCCTCGATGTCTTCGGCATCCACGGTATCGGCGGCATCATCGGCGCTATCGGCACCGGTATCTTCACCGCCCCCGGCCTCGGCGGCATCGGCGGCGACGACTACTCGATCGCCTCGCAGACCTGGATCCAGATCGAAGCCGTTGCCATCACCATCGTCTGGTGCGGCGTGGCCTCGGCGATCCTTCTCTATATCACCAAGGCCATCACCGGCCTGCGTGTTGAAGGCGACGACGAGCGCCGCGGCCTCGACCTCAGCTCGCACGGCGAGCAGGCCTACCATAGCTAAGTCCAAAGACCCTTCCCTGAGGATGAAGCGAGACTGGGGCGCGGAAACGCGCCCCATTTTTCATGCGTCACGCGGGAACGCTTGCGCTCACACGCGCAATCATCGCTTCGCCGCTTTCCTTGCGCTCGGAATACCTGTCGACCAGATGATCCCGAATGTCGCGGGTCAGAACCGTAAACTTCACAAGCTCTTCGATCACATCTGCGATCCGGTCGTAATAGGGCGAGGGCTTCATCCGGCCGTTCACCTCGAACTGCTGATAGGCCTTCGGCACCGAGGATTGGTTGGGGATCGTCAGAAGCCGCATCCAGCGCCCCAGAACCCTGAGTTGGTTCACCGTGTTGAAGCTCTGCGAGCCGCCGCTCACCTGCATCACGGCAAGGGTCTTGCCTTGGGTCGGCCGGACCGAGCCGACCGAGAGCGGGATCCAGTCGATCTGGGCCTTCATGACCGAGGTCATGGCGCCATGGCGTTCCGGCGAGGACCAGACCATGCCATCGCACCAGGCAACCAACTCGCGTAGCTCGACGACCTTGGGGTGGCCGGCGCTGGTCTCGTCGGGCAGGGGCAGGCCTTCGGGATTGAAAAGCCGCGCCTCGGCGCCATAGCGGCGCAGGAGCCGCGCGGCTTCTTCGGCCACGAGGCGGCTGTAGGAGCGGTCGCGGAGCGAGCCATAGAGCAACAGAAAACGGGGCGGGTCAGATCGCTTTTCAGCGGCAGTCAGCTTTGATCCATCGACCGGGCGAAACAGGTCATCAACGATATTGGGTGTGTCAAACATTTCATCCTGACGGGCAGCAGCCCGTCGCCTCTTCAATTGCGGGATTGCAGCGCGAGGGGGCCCCGCCGCAGCAATCTTCCATGAGATAGGCCAACAGGCCGGCCATGCCGTCCATATCGGCGAAATAGCGGATCGAACGCCCCTCGCGGCGGTTGCGGACCATGCCGGCTCGCAAAAGCACCGAGAGATTGGCCGAGAGCGTGTTCTGAAGAACGCCGAGGTCTTCGGCGATCTCTCCGGCGGCAAGGCCATCCGGTCCGGCACGGACCAGAAGGCGAAAGATATCGAGCCGGGTTTCCTGACCAAGGGCGGCGAGTGCGGCGAGGGTGAGTTTCTTATCCATAAATCCAGAATAATGGAAATATTAGATAAGTCAAGACCCGCCGAAGCGGGCCTTTGGATTTGCCTTAAACGCCTGCGTCGATAATCGCCTTGGCGAGGATCGGGATGGTTTGCGAATTTAGCCCCGCAATGTTCATCCGGCTGTCGGAGACCATGTAGATGCCGCTGTCTGCCCGCATCTTCTCGACCTTTTCGGGTGTGGTGCCGATCCGGCTGAACATGCCCCGATGGTGGGCGATGAAATCGAAACGGTCCGAGTTCGACAGGCGGCGCAGCTCGTCAGCAAGCTGGGTGCGCAGGCCGAGCATCGTGTTGCGGATCTCTTCGAGCTCCGCCTCCCAATCGGCCCGCAGGGCGGGGTCGCCAAGGATGGTCGAGACGATTCGCGCGCCGTGGTCGGGCGGGATGGAATAATTCTGGCGGTTGAGGAAGGCGAGGTTGGCCTGCGCCAGCTTGGCCTGCGCATCGTCGCGGGCCACGGCCATCAGGAT
>JBFEXG010000212.1:0-4380 GCA_041546005.1 Paracoccaceae bacterium | reverse complement strand
GATATCCCCATCCTGCACAACTTCGGTGTAAATGCCAAAGTTCCGATGCCCCCAGCCCGCATCAAGAGCGCCGAGTGTGTCGGCATCGCGCGCGCCGGTCTGAGGGTTGGCGGCGGTATGGAGGCAACGTTTGACAGGCTCGCGCACCTCGAGGATGGCGGTGCCAACCCGCAAGCGTTTGCCGATCCAGTCGAGCTCTTCAAAGGCGTCCTGCCCGTCGAACCAGATATTGCCGCGCCAGCGCTCGGGTTCGAGCGGGCGGCCAATGCGCTCTTCCACGGCGCGGTGCGAGGCGGCGTTCATCAGCGTCACAGAAGGATAATCGGTATCGGTCCAGGCGCGGTCGGGCAGGGCGACGACAGCGGCAGGGCGGGCGCGCGTGTCGGGGCAGAGGGGCATGACCCAATCGAGAAAACGCGCCTGATCCTCGGCCTCGTCGGGGGAGAAGGCAATCTCGCCAAGATCGGCATGGGACAGCGTGATGCGCCCCGCCTCGGCATCAAGCCGCGCCCAGATGCCAGCAAGGCCTGGCGTGCGGGTGCCGATCATGAAGTTCTGGCAGGGAACCCAGCCTTGTGACGCATCATCGGCCGCCGCGTCGTGGACAACAGCCCAACGCCGATCCCAAGGGAAAGGTTGACCAGCCGCGAGGGCAACGCTTTCCAGCGCCTCGCGGCCGTGGCTTTTGATCGGATGCCGCCAAAGCGCGGCCACCCGCGCCATTATTTGGCGTCCGGCTTCTTGTTGCTGTTGGCAGCGGCAGCCTTACGTTTCAGGCCGCTCCGGATATTGCCGAAGACGTCGGGCTTATGCCCGTGGCTGCGCATGATCAGGTACTGCTGCGCGAAGGTGATCATGTTGTTGGTAATCCAGTAGAGCACCAGTCCGCTGGCGAACGAGCCGAGCATGAACATGAAGACCCAAGGCATCCACGCAAAGACCATCTTCTGGGTCGGGTCGGTCGGGGCCGGATTGAGCTTTTGCTGAAGCCACATCGAGATGCCAAGAAGGATCGGCAGCACACCAAGCGAAAAGATGAAGAACAGGCTTCCGGGCTGGGGCGTTGCCCAGGAGAAGAGGCCGAAAAGGTTGAGGATCGACGACGGATCTGGGGCCGAAAGGTCGCGGATCCAGCCGAGCCAGGGCTGGTGGCGAAGTTCGATAGTGACGAAGATCACCTTGTAGAGCGAGAAGAAAATCGGAATCTGGATCAGGATCGGCAGGCAGCCCGAAGCAGGGTTCACCTTGTTATCCTTGTAGAGCTTCATCATGCCCTGCTGCATCGCCTGACGATCGTCGCCCGCGCGCTCTTTGAGCTTCTCCATCTCAGGCTGGATTTCCTTCATCCGTGCCATCGAGACATAGGATTTATAGGCCAGCGGCAGGACGAGAATCTTGAGCACCAGCGTCAGGCCCACGATCGCCCAGCCCATGTTGCCAATCAGGCCATGCAGGACGTGCAGGAGCCAGAAGATCGGCTTGGTGAAGAAGAAGAACCAGCCCCAGTCGATCGAATCAAGGAACTTCTCGACGCCGGCATCATTCTGATATTCGCGGATCGCTTCCCATTCTTTGGCACCGACGAAGAGGCGGGTTTCGACCGAGGCGCTGCCACCGGCGGCGACAGTCTGCGGCTCCATCACGGCTTCGGCCTGATAAAGATCGCGCGACTCGAAGTATTTGGAAACCGACCGGAAAGCGCCGGCCGAGGGGATGATCGTCGTCATCCAGTAGTGGTCGGTGTAGCCGATCCAGCCACCTTCAGTGACGTCAACGCGGTCGGCCTGTGTACGCTCGCGCTCATCCACGGAATAATCGCGGATCGCCTTGTATTTCGCCTGATCGAGAATGCCATCCGACACGCGCACGATGCCTTCGTGTAGCACGAAGAAGTTCTTGAGGTCGTTCGGCTCGGTCACGCGGCGCAGAAGGCCATAGGGACGCGCAGAAATCGCGCTCGCGCCGGTGTTCTCGATTGATTGTACGAAGGTGAACATAAACCTATCGTCGACCGAGATTTCAGTGCGGAAGATCTGGCCTGCGCCATTGTTCCAGGCGAGAGTCACTGGGGTCTCGGGGGTCAGGGTCTTGCCAGCCTCAAGGGTCCAAAGGGTATCAGGGCCCGGTACGGCATCGGCGGCGATGCCTTCGGCGGCGGCCCAACCGAAGCTGGCGTAATAGGCATCTTCCTCGCCAACGGGGCGGAGGAGGCGAACGGTTTCGGCATCATCGTCGAGGGTCAGGCGATATTGGCTGAGATAGACGTCGTCGATGCGGCCGCCGAGGAGCGAGATCGAACCGGAAAGTTCCGGGGTCTCGATGGAAACGCGCGGGGCGTCAGCTTCGACAGCCACGGCATCGGTCGGGGCGGCAGCGGTCGCTTCGACGGGGTCGACGCCGGGTGTGGTCGCGTCAGAAGCGGCAAGTTCCTGTGTCGCGGCAACCGGATCAACCGGGATCTGCGGCTCTTCGGGTGGGAACATCCAGAACCAGGCTAAGATGACGACGAAGCTGAGCGCTGTCGCCAGGAATAGGTTCTTGTTCTGATCGTCCATCGGAGCCGCCATATTGCCGTTCAAAGGTCAGGCCGGTTCAACAGCCCAGAGGCCGAAAGGTCAAGCGGTTTTCAGGATTCTCTGGCCTGCGGCCCTTTTGCAGAAAGGCTCAGGCGGGGTTTAGCCGAGGTCGGGGATGCCGCTTTTGTCCGCGTCCTTGCGGGGGCCGATGGTGAGGCCTTGGAAATCGAAGATGGCGGGGTCAAGCAGATGCGAGGGCCGGGTGTTCATCAGTGCCCGAAACATCTTTTGCCGCCGCCCCGGCGCGTTCTTTTCCCACTGGTCGAGGAGGCCCTTGACCTGCTGGCGCTGGAGCCCGTCTTGCGAGCCGCAGAGATCACATGGGATGATCGGATAGTTCATCGAGCGAGCGAATTTCTCGCAATCTTCTTCGGCCACATGGGCCAGCGGGCGATAAACGAAAAGATCGCCGTCCTCGTTCACGAGCTTCGGCGGCATCGTTGCCAGCCGCGAGCCATGGAAGAGGTTGAGGAAGAAGGTCTCGAGAATATCGTCGCGGTGATGGCCGAGAACGACCGCCGAACAGCCCTCTTCGCGAGCGATCCGGTAGAGGTTGCCGCGCCGCAGCCGCGAGCAGAGGGCGCAATAGGTCCGGCCCGCAGGCACCTTGTCGACGACAATGGAATAGGTGTCTTGGTATTCGATCCGGTGCGGCACGCCCATTTTCGAGAGAAACTCGGGCAGAACGGTGGCCGGAAAGCCCGGCTGGCCCTGATCGAGGTTGCAGGCCAGAAGGTCGACCGGCAGAAGCCCGCGCCACTTGAGCTCATAGAGCACGGCAAGGAGCGTATAGCTGTCTTTCCCGCCCGAGAGGCACACCAGCCAGCGCGCGTCGCGCTCGATCATGCCGTATTGCTCGATCGCCTCGCGGACGTTCTGGACGATCCGTTTGCGCAGCTTCTTGAATTCGGTGCTTTTGAGAGCGCCGTGGAAAAGCGGATGGATATCGTCAAGATCATCGAGCATGGCGCCCGATCTAGTCGCTTTGTTCCTGTGCAGCAAGGGCGCGCAACGCGCCGCGGATGATCTTGCCGGTGGTGGTCATCGGCATCGCGTCGATAAAGTGGACGGCGCGGGGGTATTCGTGGGCGGAAAGGCGGGATCTGACATGGGCGGCGATCTCGTCGGCGAGGGCGTCGGAGGGGGCAAAATCATCCGCGAGCTGGACATAGGCCCAGACGGCCTGCCCGCGGATCGCATCCGGGGCGCCGATCACGCCCGCGAGCCCAACGGCGGGGTGGGTGAGGAGGCAGTCCTCGATCTCGGCCGGTCCGATCCGGTAGCCGGCAGAGGAAATCACGTCATCGTCGCGCCCGACAAAGCGGATGCGGCCAGTAGGAGTCTTGAGGCCGCGATCGCCGGTCAGGAGCCACTTCGCGCCCGCGATTTCGAGGAACTTCGCCTCGGTCGCCTCGGGCTTGTTCCAATATTCAAGGAACATCACCGGGTCGGGTGCTTGCACTGCGATGGCGCCTTCCTCGCCAACGGCGCAGAGGCGCTTCTCGGCCTCGTTCAAAACCTCGACCTCATGCCCCGGCACGGCAAAGCCCATGACCCCCGGCTCGGCGGGCGCGAGGGCGGCGCAGGAGGAGACGATCATATTGCATTCGGTCTGGCCGTAGAATTCGTTGATCGTGCAGCCAAAGGTGGCGCGGCCCCAGTCGATCAGCTCGGCCCCCAGCGTCTCGCCGCCCGAGGCGACAGAGCGCAAGGAGAGGCCTTGGGCCGCCTCGTCGGGCGCCTGGCGCATGATCTTGAGCGCGGTCGGTGGAAGGAAGGCATTGCGAACGCCAAAGCGGCGCAT
>JBFEXG010000155.1:0-5963 GCA_041546005.1 Paracoccaceae bacterium | reverse complement strand
TCTTCGACCACGGCGGCGCCAAGGCTGTTATCGCCGACAGCCAATTCATGCCGCTCGTCCGGGCCGCCATCGCCAAGATGGAAGGCCCAGCCCCGCTGGTCATTGAAGCCCATGACCCGGCCTCGAGTTTTGCCCCCACCGGCACCGCGACCCTCTATGAGGATTTTATCGCCACTGGCGATCCCGATTTCGACTGGATCATGCCACAAGACGAATGGGAGAGCCTCGCGCTCAACTATACCTCCGGCACCACCGGCCGCCCCAAGGGGGTCGTCTATCATCACCGCGGCGCATACCTGATGACCATGGGCACGCCCGTGTCGTGGCGGATGACGCTCTTTCCGCGCTACCTTGCCATCGTGCCCCTCTTCCACTGCAACGGCTGGAACCACACCTGGATGCTGCCGCTTTTGGGCGGCACGCTCGTCTGCTGCCGCGACGTGACGGCCAAGAACGTCTATGACGCCTTTGCCGACGAAGGCGTCACCCATTTTGGCGGCGCACCCATCGTTCTCAATATGATCGTCAACGCCAAAGCCGAGGATCGGCGCGAGTTCGACCATGTGGTCGAGGTATTCACCGCCGGCGCCCCGCCGCCCGCCGCGACGCTCAAGGCGATTGAGCCCCTCGGCTTCAACGTCACGCAGGTCTATGGCCTGACCGAGACCTACGGCCACGTCACAGAATGCCTCTGGAACGAAGATTGGGACGCCCTGCCCGACGAAGAACGCTATGCCATCAAGGCACGCACCGGCGTTCTGATGCCGATGATGGAGGATATCACCGTCCTCGATCCGCAGATGAACCAAGTGCCGATGGACGGCGCTTCGCTGGGCGAGATCATGATCCGCGGCAACTCGGTCATGAAGGGCTATCTCAAGAACCCCAAGGCCACGAAAGAGGCCTTTGAAGGCGGCTATTTCCACTCGGGCGACATCGCCTTCCAGCATCCCGACGGCTACATCAAGATCGCCGACCGCGCGAAGGACATTATCATTTCGGGCGGCGAGAATATCTCTTCGGTCGAAGTCGAAGGCGCGATCATGCACCATGCGGCGGTAAACCTCTGCGCCGTGGTCGCCATGCCCGACGAGAAATGGGGCGAGGTGCCCTGCGCCTTTGTCGAGCTGAAAGAAGGCGCAAGCTTGACCGAGGCCGATCTGATCGCCCATTGCCGCACGCGCCTTGCGGGCTTCAAGACGCCCAAGAGGGTCGTTTTTCAGGAATTGCCCAAGACATCGACTGGCAAGATCCAGAAATTCGAACTGCGCGCCCAGTTCAAGCTTATCCCCAACTAGGGCGCCCGCGCGCCCTACCCAAATCTTGCGGCTCAAGCTATCATGCCTGAAACACGAGCAGGCACATGACAGCACTGAAGCAATACGACCGGCTTGAGGCCACGGGCCTGTGGCGTCCTGCGCCGCAGGACCAGCGGCGCGAGGTTGTTTTGACATTCGGGGACGCGACCCTCGTCATTTCCGACAATGCGATGCGTCCCCTTGCCCATTGGTCCTTGGCGGCCATCAATCGCAGTAATCCGGGCGAGAGGCCTGCGATCTTTCTGCCGGGCCCAGACGCCGCCGAAACGCTCGAGATCGACGATCCGATTATGATCGAGGCGATCGAGAAGATCCGAAAATCCATCGCCCGCCGCCGCCCAAGGCCGGGCCGTCTGCGGGTGATGGGGCTGACTGCGCTGACCGCGGCCCTCCTTTTCCTGATCTTCGTCTGGCTCCCTGGCGCGCTCACCCGCCAGACCCTGAGCGTCGTGCCCCCTGCCCGCCGCGCCGAGATCGGCCAGAGCCTTTTGACCGAGATCCAGCACCTTTCCGGCGCAGCTTGCCGTGATACGCTGGGGATCGTGGCCCTGAACGAACTCGCGGATCGGATTTTTCCGGGTGCCAATCCGCCAAAGCTGGTGGTCGTGCCCGACAGCATCCCTGAAATCACGGTTCTTCCGGGGCGCATCCTTTTGATCAACCGTCGCCTCGTCGAAGACTACGAAGATCCAGCCGTCATCGCAGGATATGCCCTCGCGGCCAATGCCGCGATCGACGATCCCTTGGGCGACCTTCTGCATCACGCGGGCCTTCTGGCGACACTCAAGCTTGTGACCTCGGGCAGCCTGCCGAAGGACGCCTTGCGCGCCTATGCCGAAGAACTTGTTTCAACACCCACCGCACTCGCCTCCGGCGATGTCACCCTCGATCTTCTTGGCGCGGTCGGGATCTCGAGCGCTCCGCTGGCTTTGGCGATTGATCCAACCGGCGAAAGCACGCGCGGCCTCATCGACAGCGACCCGATGCAGGGCAAACTGCCCGCCGTGTTGCTCAACGATGGCGATTGGGTCGCGCTTCAGGGGATCTGCGGCGGCTAGGATTTAGCCACGGACAAAGGCGTCGGCAAAGCCGCTCGCACGAACGTTCGCGAGCGCCTCGGTCAGCGCCCCGCCTTGGAGCGGCCCGACCAGAACTAGGGTCAAAGCCGATCCGCCACGATTAACGGTCTGGGTCTGAACCGGCAGGCCCAGCGCTTCGAAGCTGGCCACGACCCGGGCCGCGTTGCTGGCCACGCCAAAGCTCGCCACCTGAATATGCGCGCCGGTGACCGCCTCGGGCGCCGCGACCGGCGAGGTCTTGGTCGAGACCTGAATGACCGGCGGGGCCGACTTGGCGGCATAGCCCCTTTGCGGATTGAGCCGCCCGTCATCCCAAACAGCCACATAACCCGACGGCGGCCCTGATGGCTCGGTCGCGGGCAAAGGATTTGAGAACGGCTCACCATAGGCGAGCCCAGTGGCCGCCCGCGGGGCGGAGCCCCCACAATCGACAACCTCACCCGTCTTGGAATTGACATATCCGGGCTGAGGGCCGGATTTCCCTTCGCAGAATGCGGCCCATGTCAGTGTTGATTGCGGCGCGACAGAAGCCGGCGCCTGAACGGCCGCAGTCTGCGTCGTGGCGGCAAAGGTCGGTTCATATCCGCACAGCTGCTCTCGATCCCGCGTCAGGCGCGGGACCCAAGTCACCACGCCGCCGATCCCGGCACGCACAAAGACGCAGCCGAGGCTGTCGATATACTGGACACCGGTAAAACTCTGCGGTGGTTCTTCTGCCGGAAAGAAGGAATAGCTGGTCTGTCCCGACGCAATCTGGCTCGTCGCAACCACCAAGGCTGCAACCAAGGTTGTCAGATGCGTCCGCGACATGCCTGTCCCCCAAGAAATTAGGGTGATTCTGCCGGACAATCCGCGTCGAGTAAAGGAAATGTTCCTTTATTTAGTGCCAAACATACGGTCGCCCGCATCCCCTAGGCCAGGGACAATATATCCATGGTCATTGAGGTGGCTGTCTACCGCTGCTGTGACGATCGGCACATCCGGATGCGCCTCTTTCATGCGCTGAACGCCCTCGGGCGCGGCCAGAAGGCAGAGGAACCGGATGTTCTTGGCCCCCGCCTCTTTCAGCAGGTCGATCGCTGCGGCTGATGAGTTGCCGGTTGCCAGCATCGGATCGACGACGATGGTCACCCGGTCCTCAAGCTGGGTCGGAACCTTGAAGTAATACTGCACCGGCTGAAGCGTTTCGGGATCGCGATATAGCCCGACAAAGCCCACCCGCGCGGCCGGGATCAGCTCGAGAATGCCGTCGAGCAAACCGTTGCCCGCCCGCAGGATCGAAATGAGCGCGAGCTTCTTGCCCTCGATCACCGGCGCGTCCATCTCGCACAGTGGCGTTTCGATGCGCTTGGTGGTCATCGGTAATTCGCGAGTAACCTCATAGGCCAAGAGCAGGCTGATTTCGCGCAGGAGCTGGCGGAAAGACGCGGTCGAGGTGTCCTTCTCGCGCATCAGGGTCAGCTTGTGCTGAACCAGCGGGTGATCGACGACGGTCAGGTGGTTATCGGTCATTGGGCAGCCTCCAGCTTCTTGGCGATGCGCTCGCGAGTGGCCGCATCGCAGAAAGCAGCCTCGAGCGCGGTTTGGTTCAGCGCGGCGAAATCGGTTTCATCCCAGCCGTATTCTTCGGCCAGCATATCGTATTCGCGGGTCATCGTGGTATGAAAGAAGGGTGGATCGTCGGTCGAGACCGTGACCTTTACCCCGCGATCACGCAACAGGCGGATCGGGTGTTTTTCCCAGCTTTCGACCGCATTGAGGAAGACGTTGGAGCCGGGGCAAACCTCGAGAACGATCCCCTGTTCGGCGATCTGTTCGACCAGCGCCAAATCCTTGGCAGCATTGATCCCGTGACCAATGCGCTCGGGGCGCAGATCTCGGATCGTATCGGCCACCATATCCGGCCCGCCCCACTCGCCGGCGTGGCAGGTGATCCGAAGCCCCGCTTCGCGCGCCATATCAAAGCTGTAGGCGAAATCACCGGGCCGGCCCATCATCTCGGCCCCGGCCATGCCGAAACCGGTGATGAAATCGCCCTTGGTCTCCACCGCACATCGGGCGGCCGTTTTCGCCTGTTCCGGGCCGTTGTGGCGGATGCAGGTGATGATGCCCTTCAAAGTGATGCCGAATTCCCGCTCGGCCTGTGCCGCCGCATCTGTCATCGCGCCCAGATAATCGCGCCAGGCCTCAAGATCGCCGCCGCCGCAGAAATCGGGCGAGAGGAAGGTTTCGGAATAGATCACACCGTTCGAGGCGCTTTCTTCGAGAACCGCCAAGACCAGCCGGCGGAAATCCTCGGGGCCCTGAAGGGTGGTGCAGGCGGCCTCATAGACCTGAAGGAAATGGTCGAAGTCGCGGTAGGCATAGCCCCCCTGCTCATCGAATATCTTATGGATATCTATGCCTTTTTCCTTGGCGAGGCTGCGGATGAACGCCGGCGGCGCGCCACCTTCGAGGTGAAGGTGCAATTCAAGCTTGGGGTAGGATCGGTAACTCACAGGAAACTCCGTCCGGGGCCCTGCGAAGGAACCCCGAGATAGGCAGCGATGCTCGCCGCGACGTCGGTAAAGGCGATGGTGCCGATGGCGCGTGGGCCGATGCCGTGGATCAAGACCGGCACCTGTTCGCGCGTGTGATCGGTGCCGATCCAGGTCGGATCGTTGCCGTGATCGGCGGTGACGATGAGAAGATCGTCCGTCTTCAGGCGCGGCAAGATCTTGGATAGTTCAACGCTAAACCATTCCAGATGGCGGGCGTATCCCGCCACATCGCGGCGGTGGCCATATTCGCTGTCGAACTCGACGAAATTGGCAAAGGTGAAGGATCCCTCTTCCGCCGTGTCCACGAGGGCCGACAGATCCTGCATCAGCTTGGCATCCGGCCCCTTCGTCACATCATCAATGCCGCGCATCGAGAAGATGTCGCCGATTTTGCCCACGGCATGGACCTTTCGACCCGCCTCGTGCAGCCAATCGCAGAGCGTCGGCGCGGGCGGGGCGATGGCGAAATCCTTGCGGTTGGGTGTGCGCTTGAACCCCTCTTCAACCGAGCCCAAAAACGGCCGCGCAATCACTCGACCCACCTTCATTTCGTGCAAGAGCGGCGCGACAGACTTGCACATTTTCAACAATTTCTCGAGCCCGAAGGCCGACTCATGGGCCGCAATTTGCACAACGCTGTCAGCGGAGGTGTAACAGATGGGCCAACCTGTCTTCAGGTGCTCGGCCCCGAAATCGGCGATGACCTTGGTCCCCGAGGCATGGCAATTGGCGAGGATACCGTCCGTCCCCGCCGCCTTGCATAGCGCTTTGATAACGTGATCTGGGAAGGCGGGTTGCCTGTCGGGGAAGGTATGCCATTCCCACGGCACCGGAACCCCCGCCAATTCCCAATGGCCCGAGGGCGTGTCCTTTCCGCGCGAGATTTCGCGGGCTACGGCCCATGCGCCAGATGGCTCCACATCAAGCCCCGGCGTGGCGATGCCCGTCGAGTGTCGGATCGCCTCGCCAAGTCCGAGCGCATCGAGCGCGCCGACCTTCAACGGCCCGCTCCGCCCCTCTTCCGC
>JBFEXG010000075.1:0-9687 GCA_041546005.1 Paracoccaceae bacterium | reverse complement strand
GGCTTCGGGTGAAGGGTCGGACCAGCCGACCGCCGCAGAATAACAAAGGGCCCCTTGGGGCCCTTTTCATTTTGCGGCTTCGAGCGATCGGGCGAGGGCGCAGAAGCCTTCAAGGCTCACCTGCTCGGCCCGTTCGGTCGGCGGGATGCCGACCGCAGCGAGATGATCCTCGATATTCGGCGCCACGCCTTTGAGCGCGGCCCGCAGCATCTTGCGCCGCTGGTTGAAGGCGGCGGCGACGACGCGGCTGAGGATATCCGGATCGGCCGGATAGCGCGGTTCGGGCAGGGCGGCGAGATGCACCACAGCCGAGGAAACCTTGGGCGGCGGGGTAAAGGCCTGCGGCGGCAGATCGATGACGATCCGCGCCTCGGTCCGCCACTGGGCGAGGATGGCGAGGCGGCCATAGGCTTTGGAGCCGGGCTTGGCGACGATCCGCTCGGCCACTTCGCGCTGGAACATCAGCGTGAGAGAGGTCCAGAACGGGGGCCAGACCTTGGGCGTGAGCCAGCGCACGAGAAGCTCGGTGCCGACGTTATAGGGCAGGTTGGCGGCGATCTTGATCGGCGGGGTCAGGTGCTCGAGCGGATCGATCTTAAGCGCGTCGCCTTCGATGACCTCAAGCCGCCCGGGATAGGCCGCTGCAATCTGGGCCAGCGCGGGCAGGCAGCGGGCGTCTTTCTCGATCGCAAGAACTTTGCGGGCGCCCTCGGCCAGAAGGCCACGGGTCAGGCCGCCGGGGCCGGGGCCAATCTCGAGGATATCTGAGCTTTCCAAGTTGCCGGCGGCACGGGCGATCTTGGCCGTGAGGTTGAGGTCCAAGAGAAAGTTCTGCCCAAGCGCCTTTTTGGCACTCAGCTCATGCGTCGCGATGACCTCGCGGAGGGGGGGGAGACCATCGATCCGGCTCATGCCTTGGCCCTCGCATCGGCCATCCGCGCGGCCATTCGGATTGCAGCGATCATCGAGGAAGGATTGGCGATGCCTTTGCCGGCGATGTCAAAGGCTGTTCCGTGATCGGGCGAGGTGCGGACGAAGGGCAGGCCAAGCGTCACATTCACACCGCCGTCAAAATCGAGGGTCTTGATCGGGATCAGCGCCTGATCGTGATAGGCGCAGACCGCGGCGTCATAGCGGGCGCGGGCGGCGGGATGGAACATCGTATCGGCGGGCAGGGGCCCCAAGATCTCGATCCCCTCGGCGCGCAACGCATCGAGCACCGGGGTCATCATGTCCAACTCTTCCTGCCCCATCCGCCCACCTTCGCCCGCGTGAGGGTTGAGGCCAGCTACGGCGATGCGCGGCCGGTCGATGCCGAAATCCCGGCGCAGGGCGGCGTGGGTGATGAGAATCGTGTCGGTCAGAAGGGCCGCAGTCAGGGCCTCGGGCACATCTGCTAGGGGTATGTGGATCGTGGCTGGAACGACCTTGAGAAGATCGGAGGCGAGCATCATCACCACCTGATCAACGCCGCCAAGGGCCGCAAGAAACTCGGTATGGCCGGGATAGGCAAAGCCCGCCCCATCGGCGAGCGCCTTTTTGTGGATCGGCGCTGTGCAAATCGCCGAGACGCGGCCTTCTTGGGCCAGCGCAACACCGGCCTCGATGGCCTCGATCACGCCAGCGGCGTGGGCGGGGTTGGCAGTGCCAGGGGTGGCGGGAGAGCCGAAGTCCCGCGCGAGAACGGGCAGGGCACGGAGGCAGATTTTGGGCGCGGAGTCCGGATTATCGATGGCCTCCCACGGTGTTCCGTTCGGCAGGTGCCGAGGATCGCCGATCCAGAGGACCGGAATTTGATCCTTCAGCGCAGCCCACGCTTTCGCAGCCACCTCGGCCCCGATGCCGGCTGGCTCTCCGCAGGAAATCGCGACCGTCATTCGCCGACGATGGTCGCCGCCGCGCGCAGCTCTGCAATCAGGGCGTTTGCGTAGCCGTTGAGCTGCTGGCCGATCAGCTGATTGCGGACGGCGTCACGATCAACCTCGGCATCGACCTGCACCGACCGGCTGCAGAGCATGAGGAACACGACAGTCTGGCCATCGTTGCGGGTCAGAGCATAAGAGGCCTCGCCCGGATCAAGCTTGGCGAGTTCCAGCGCCACATCAGAGGGAATCTGCGCCGGCGTGCTCGTATGGCGGATCAGCTCGTCTTCGCTCGCGCCCTTGGCGATGCCGTAAAGGTCGTTGCAAGTATCCGCACGTTCCTCGACCTCTTCGGCCTTACCCAAAGCAGAAGCGCCGCCGGGGATGCGATATTCCATATAGTCGACAAGCGATGCCGCGGGCCGCGCTTGGGCAATCTCGCGCACAGAGCGCATCTGGAACAAGACGATGCCGCCGTCGATCTGGATCGGCTCGGTCACTTCGCCGGGGGTGAGCGACAGGATCAGCCCGCGCATCTGCGGCGGGAAATTGGTGATTGGCAGCCAATCTAGCCGCCCGCCGTTTTCACGCGACGGAACGGCCGAGACAAGCTGCGCCTGCGCTTCAAACTCCGAAGTTGTGCGAATGCGCGATATCGCTTCGGCGCGGCTGGCGGCCTGAGCCTCAAATCCGGCTGGGGCGGCAATGATGATTTCCGAGATCAGAACCTCGATCGCGGCGCCGCTATTGGTCTGGCCAAGGGCTCGGTCGATCTGGCCCTCAGTGATCGACACTCGGCCCACATAGCGCGAACGGATATATTCCCGCCATGCGGCGTTGATCCGGACATAGGCGCGAAGGGTTTCTTCGGCGATGCCATTCTGAGACAGAACGCCAACAAAGGCGTCGTAGGGCATATTGGTTCGGGTCGCGAATTCGTCGAGCGCGCGCTGGAGGTTTTCGGCATCGAGGATCAGGTTCGCGCGGTTCAGCGCCTCGTCTTTGAGGCTGTCTTCGATCAGGCTATCTCTTGCGGCCTTTTCGAGGTCTCCGGTGGTGCCAAAGAGCTTGAGGAGAAGTGCACGCTGCTCGATCTCATAGGGCGTGATGGCCGTGTCATTGACGGTGATCGCTGGCGAAAATTGCCCCTGCGCTCGAGCGCCAACCGGCAAGAGCATCACAGCGAGCAGGATAAGACGGATCAGCAAGATCATAGGCCCCTCATTCTCAGTTCGTGCAGACCCGGCTGGTCGTCGTGCCGGAGCGTCCGGCGGAGAAGCCGTTAAGGCCAATTTCCAGCGACAGGTCTGTCGATGAGTTCACAGTAGTGGAATACACATAACGGCGCGAGGCCGAAAGCTCGACCGAGACGCATTCGTTGTTCCAGCCGATCGTTGCCCCGGCTGTGGCGGGCCGGTCCGCCGCCAGATCGTAGCGCCCGTTGAGGTTGAGTGACCAGACATCGTTGATCCGGTAGCCCATGTCAAAGGCCCATTCGGCGATCTCGTCAGGACGATCCTCGGCCAGATCGGCATCCAGCCAGACATAACCCGCCGAAAGATCGAGCCGTTTCGATGCCCAACCGATCCTGCCCTCGGATTTGCCGACGATGCCCCATTCGCTCAGAAGCGCCCTGCCATCGAAGGTTAGGCCCGAGGGCAAAGCCAGCTGGCCAGCGACGAGCCAGTTCGAGGCATAGCCGGAAAGGCCCGATGTCTCGGAAAAGTCAGTCGGTTCCTCAAGGCGTCGGATTTGTCCGGCGGTCAAACGTCCCGACCAGCCAGTCGGATCGCTGTGGGTCCATGTGCCGCCAAAGGCGAGGCGAGGGCCGGTCTCGATCCGGTCTTGGCCAGCGAAATGCGAAAGGGCAAACAGATTGCCGCTGTCGAGTTCGGACCGGGTGCCATCTTCATTGACTGGCGTGCCCCCATAACTGTCCGACCAAGCCAGCGCGACGACGGGTTCGAGCACGTCGGTTCCTTCTGTCACTGCACTGCGGATGAGCGGCCAACGGAGAGTCAGCATCGCTTTGGGCTGGATCCTTGCGAGATAGCCCTCGTTTATCGGATCGTCGAAGGTACCATACGCATCAAGGGTCAGCCCGGTTTCAATTTCAGCAACGACGCCCGGGCCGACAAGATAGGTATCCTGCCAGCTCCCCGTCAGACCGATCCGGGCCACGTCGCGTGAGGTGCCGCTGATCTCAAATGGCCGGGCATGGCCTTCGATCTCGCCGCCATAGCGCAGAAGGCCGCCGATCAGATCGGGACGGAGTCGCCGTTCAAAGCGGGCATTGCCCAAAACGGGAGGCGTCGATTCGGTGGTCACCTCCGGCAAAAGCCCCTGATAGGCGGTCAGGCGCCCCAACGATATAAAGTCCGACCGAAAGCGCGAAAAGCCAACGTAATTCTCAAGCCTGTCAGCAGCGGAATGACCATAATCGAGAAGGTATCCTTCGTCCGAAGCCGTCTGGACCCCGAAAGCAAGGCGATAGTCATCGGGCATATCGAACGCGCCCGAAGCAAAGAGATATCCACGCGTCTGGCCGGGTCGGATCTTGTCTTGCGTGAGGGCGCCGTCGACCTCGATCTCGCCTGTTAGAAAGGCTTGCCGATAGCGCGCCTCGATGGTCGTTGTCAGTGGCGAAAGGTAGGGCGTGATCGTCAGATCGCGCTGGTCGCCGAAGGTGATGAAATAGGGCGTCTTGAGACCAACCCCCAAGAGATCGGTGGATCGCAGGCTCGGGATCAGAAAACCGGTCGACCGTTTCAGTGTCGGGTCAGGCATCCGCATCCAAGGGAGCCAAAGAACGGGAATTCCCCGGATCCGGAACACTGCATCGGAAAAATAGAGTTGCCGCTCGATCTGATCGTGAGAGACGCTGCTGGCGCGAATCTCCCAAAGCGGGGCTTCGCCGGCACAGACCTGACAAGACGTGGCAACAACGCGTGTGAGCTCGGTATAGCGGCCCTCCGTGCGATTGATTTGGCTTGCGGCGAATTGGAGCTGGCGATCCAAAACCATCCGTGCCCCTAGCAGGAGACCATTTTCGAGGCGCGGGCCAAGATCGGCCCGATCCGCGGTGAAAACCGTCCCGTCGGCGAGCCGGATCAGAATAGGGCCTTCGAAAATGAGCCGATCTGTGCCGGGATCATAGATGATTGCCGCGGCAGAGAGGCGGGTGCCCTCGTAGAAAGCTTCGACATTGCCGCGTGCCGCGAGAGCCCCTGACGAGGTCACGGAAATCTGATCGGCCAAAAGCGTCGCCGCGTTTTGGGCTGCAAGGGGCAGAGCGCAAAGCAGGGGCATGAGCGCCGCCGCAAGAATTCTTAGGAAACGCATCAACCGTCCTCCGTGTGGAGGAGAAATCCAAGCGAAATCCCGATCCCCGCCAGCGGCGGTGCCCAGGCGGCAAGGGAGACCGGAATCTGGCCGTTTTCACCAAGAATCACTGCAAAGTTGCGCAGGAAGTAGAGGCCGAAACTGAGAAGGATCGCCGCCAGAACCATCAGTCCCGTCCTGCCGCCCCGCTGATGGCGCATCGTGAAGCCAGCCCCGATCAGCAACATTGCCAAGAGGAACAGGGGCTGGGCCAGTTCGGTCTGAAGGTAGACCTCATGCCGCCGCGAAGAGAAGCCTGCGGTCGTCAGTTGGTCGATGAACGCCGGAAGGTTCCAGATTGAGATTGAAGTTGGTGAGGCAAAGCTGTCGCGGATTTGGTCTGGGGTGAGCGTCGAGGGGACGGAGAACGTCTCGAATTCTATGGAATCCACTTCCGGGTTGTCGGTTGCATTTAGGGGCCAGACCTTGGCGTTTGTCGTCTCCCACGCACCAGCGCCCAAAGTGGCGGTTTCTGCTTCGACCCGGCGCACCGGGCCCTCGGCAAAGGTAAAGGTGATAAAGGTCACGCCGCTTAGCACGGTTCCGTCAAGATTTGCGCTCGAAGCATGAATCACGGTCTGACCCTTGCTCGTCCCTTGGCGAAGCCAGAGGCCATCGCCCGAAAGTTCTAGGAAATTGCCGCTGCCAGTAAGCTGCGATTTGACGATGCTGTATTGGCGCGAGGTGCCGGCGGCTATGGGGTTGAGCAAAGCAACGGCCAGAACACCGATCAAAAGCCCCACGAAACCGGGCGAAACCAAGGATCGAAGCGCGGAACGCCCGGAAGCACGGGTGACGACGAGTTCGGACGTTCGAGCCAGTGACAGGAACAGGGCCAGTGTCGACAGGATCATGATCAATGGCAGGATCTTGTACATGCCGAGGGGCAGGTTCAGCAGAGTCAGACCCAAGACCTGACCAAATCCTGCGCCAACAGAACCCAATAAGCGGAGATGTTCAACCAGATCGAAAAGGAACTGCAGAACCAAGAAGATCGCCGCGATTCCCCCAAACAGCACCAAGAAACGCCGCGCGAAATAGATGTGAAGTCTCATCCCTTCGCTCCGAACGCGCTTTGACGCAGTTCTCTCAGCAGTAGTGGACGGCTCGCAATCGAGAGTTGGAGCCAAACGACTGTGAGACCCAAAAGGGCAGGGAGATAATTGAGAGCCCAAAGCTCTGGCTGCGTTCTTAGAATATTCGCGATCGCGACTTCGACGATCTTGATGCAGATGACAATGCCGATGGCGATCAGGATTTGGCGCAATAGGCCAAAGCGGCTAAACCCTCCGACGATAAGGGCTGAAAACCCGGCGACCGCGGCAGCGAAGGCCAGAAGTGATTCCGCGATGAAACCGTGCCCTTGTGAATAGAGCGCCTGCGGCGATCGGCGAGCGGCTTCGGCGATCCTGGAGTCGGCTGACAGAAGCTGGAGCAAGGTAAGTTCGCCCGCCCGCAGCGCACGATCTTTTCTCTCGGGGATCAAAGCCCCGATATCATAGACGAAATCGTCAAATCGGGTCATGATCAGACGATTTGTCTCGTGACTGAGGTTTTGGGCGAGACCCGAGATCATCACAAGCTGAGGGCCGTTTTCGCCTTTGACCAGAAAGGCGCGGTCGGCGGTATAGGTAGTCGCCTCGGCCGGGTTGTGCGTGTCGGACAGGAAGATGTCGAGAAGTTCGCCCGAGGGCGTAATATCCCGAATGTAAAACGTCAGCCCATCCGCCGGGCTAAGAAAGCGCCCCTCGGTGAGAAGGCGCGCGGCGCTGTTTTGGGAAACCTCGAGGCTGCGTTCGCTATAGGCGCGGTTTGCCAGCGGGACGAGATACCCGGTCAGCACGAGCATCATCACCATAACCACAGATGCAAACATCATCACCGGCCGGGCCACGCGCGTGGCGGAAAAGCCGGTGGCCTGAACCACCGTCAGTTCGGAATCACCGCTCATCCGGTTGGTGACATAGACGGCCGCGGCAAAACCTGCGACCGGCAGGACGATGCGGATCACGCCCGGAAGGGTCAGCGCCGAAAACTCGAGAAAGACCCAGACAGTCTGGCCATCACCGATCAGCCAATCAAAAAGGCGCACCGCCGAATTGATCCAATAGATCGAAATCAGAACGAGCGAGAAGAAGCCGAACAGCATCATCAATTGCGACAGCATATATCTGTCGAATCGCGCCATTCCCGCTCCCCTTTAATGCCCCGCCTGATGTTGGCTGAACCTAGCGGATTTGCGGCGGGGGTTGAACTCCAATCTGGCCAAGCGGCCCCCCAGCCGGTAGCAATGCACAAAACCCCGCCGATCCAGGCGGGCCAGCCGGAAAGAGCCCATGGGAGCCGCCTATTTCTATCAGCTGACCGAGACGCCGCTCGAGGCGGCGCTGCCGCAGCTTTTGGGGCGGGCGCTGGGCGCGGGTTGGCGGATCGCCGTCAGGGCGCGAAGCGCTGAGTTTCTGGAGCAGCTTGATCAGCGCCTTTGGCTGGGGCCGGAGGACGGGTTTTTGCCGCACGGGATCGCCGGTGGGCCACACGATGCGGAGCAGCCGGTTCTTCTGACCTCGGGGGCTGAGGCGCCCAACGGGGCGGTCTGCGTGATGGCGGTCGAGAGCGCGGATGTCAGCGCCGAAGAGGTCAGGTCTCTCGAACGGGTCTGCGTGATCTTCGACGGGGCCGATGCCGCCGCGCTCGATCACGCACGGGGCCAATGGAAAGCCCTCACCGATGCCGGCTGCGAAGCGCAATACTGGGCGCAGGACGGCGGGCGCTGGGTCAAGAAGGCTGAGAAAGCAGCGTCCTAGGACGCAAACCCGAACGAGCGCAGGCCATCGAGGATGAACTGCACCGCCAGCGCGGCCAAGAGCATCCCTAGAAGTCGTGTCACCACATTGATGCCGACCTTGCCCAGCACGCGCTCGACGAAGGGGGCGATCAGGAAGGTGCCGAAGACCAGCACGAGGTTCGCCGCCATCACACCGCCGATTGCGGCGAAATCGGCGGCACCTTCGGCTTGGCCGGCCAGAAGGATGATTGTGGTGATCGCGCCGGGGCCGACGATCAGGGGGATCGCCAAGGGGAAGACGGACGGGTCGTCGTGATGTTCCTGCCCGCCCTCGTCGGCGCTTTCCTTGCGCCGCGCTTGGCGGCGCTGGAACAGCATATCAAGGGCGGTGAGGAACAGAAGAACGCCGCCCGCGATGCGGAATGCGGGCATCGAGATGCCGATGAAGTTCAGGACCGCCTCGCCAAGGAAGAGGAACACGATCATCAAGGCGCCTGCCGTCAAGCAGGCGCGCAGGCCGATGGCACGGCGCTGGGCAGTGCTCATCCCTTGCGTCAGCGCAAGGAAAAGCGGCGCGAGCCCCGGCGGGTCGATGATGATGAAGAGCGTGGTGAACGCTGTGATGAGGGCAGGAAGTTCGGTCATCTGTCTCAGAACTTGTTTCAGGCACCATAGCCACGGCCCAAGGCGCGGGGCCAGCGAAACTTAGCGGTTTTCGGCCTCTTCGAGCTTTTCAATCGCGCCCATCCAGAGAGCCTCGGCACGCTCGAGCCCGTCCATCACCTCGGCATATTTGCGATTCCAAGTCTCAAGCTCGCCAATGCGGCCGTCTTCGTAGAGCGACGGATCGGCAAGCTTTTTGGCGAGTTTATCGCGCATCTCGTTGATCTTGCTCACCCTTTCCTCGCATTTGCGAACCTCGGCGCGCAAGGCGAGGATTTCATCGCGTGAGGGCTTGGGCGCCGCAACCTTGGCCGGCTGCTTGCCCTGATCCTTTCCATTGGCCTTGTCGTTGGCCAAAAGCATCTTGCGATAGGTTTCCAGATCGTCGTCATAGGGTGCAACCTTGCCGCCGTTCACCAGCCAGAGCCGGTCAGCCACCATCGACAAGAGGTGCATATCGTGGCTGACGAGGATCACGGCGCCTGTATAGGCGGTCAGTGCTTCGACCAGCGCCTCGCGGCTCTCGATGTCGAGGTGGTTGGTCGGCTCGTCGAGGATCAACAGATGCGGGGCGTCGATCGTCGCCAATAGAAGCGACAGACGCGCCTTTTGGCCGCCGGACAAGCGGCCAACCTCGGTCTCGACCTGCGCCGCCATGAGGCCAAACCCTGCGAGCCGTGCCCTAAGCTTGGCCTGCAATTCCTCGGGCCGGACGCGGATCAAATGTTGCAGGGGTGTCTCTTCGACCCGCAACTCTTCGACCTGATGCTGCGCAAAGAACCCGATCCTGAGCTTGGACGAGGCTGTCATGCGCCCCGACATGACCTCGAGTTTGCCGGACAACATCTTGGAAAGGGTCGATTTTCCCTCTCCATTGCGCCCAAGAAGGGCGATCCGGTCGTCCTGATCGATTCGCAGGTTCATGTGGCGCAGGATGATCGTGTCACCATAGCCGGTAGCCGCGTCTTCCGTGGCGATGATGGGCGGCGAAAGCTC
>JBFEXG010000154.1:0-5982 GCA_041546005.1 Paracoccaceae bacterium | reverse complement strand
TCCCCGGCGTGCCCACGCATATCTTCCTGCAAGCAGGCGTCGGCGGGCTGGCCGGTGCCGTGGCCGCCTATGCCCGCACGGTATGGGGCAAGGCGCCCAAGATCATCGTCGTCGAACCCGAGGCAGCGGCGGCGTTGCAGGCCTCGATCGAGGCTGGGCATTCGGTGGTGGCCGCTGGCCCTGACAGCGTCATGGGGCGGCTCGACTGCAAGGAGCCGTCACTCATTGCGCTGAACGGCCTCGCGCGGGATGCCGACCTGTTCCTGACGCTCTCGGACGCGCAAGTGGAGGCGCAGCTTGGGGCGCTGAAGGACGCGGGCTTTGCCACGACCGCATCGGGCGGCGCGGGGGTCGCGGCGGTGCTTGACCAGCAGGCGCGGGCGGCCGTGGGCCTCGGGCCTGAAGCGCGGGTTCTCACCTTCCTATCGGAGATGCCGGAATGACGCCGAAACGCGGGTTTGATCGCAGGGAATACGAGGGCCGCGTGGCGCGGGCGCAGGCGCGGATGGCGAAGGCGGGGATCGAGGCGCTTCTCCTCACCACTGAACCGGAGGTGCGCTATTTCACCGGCTACCTCACGCGGTTCTGGGAAAGCCCGACGCGGCCGTGGTTTCTTCTGGTGCCAGCCTCGGGCGCGCCGATTGCCGTGATCCCCTCGATCGGGGCGGAGCTGATGGGACAGACCTGGATCAGCGATATTCGCACTTGGCGCGCGCCGGATTTGGCGGATGACGGCGTAAGCCTTCTGGCCGAGACGATCCGCGAGATTGTGGGTGACGGCGGGATTATTGGTTTGCCGGACGGGCATGAGACGCACTTGCGGATGCCTCTGGCCGATTATGCGCGGCTGGGGCAACAGATTGGCAAGCGGCGGCTCGGGTCGGATCACGGGATCCTGCGGGCGCTGCGGATGGTCAAATCGCCCGCCGAGGTCGAGAAAATCCGCCACGCCTGCGGGATCGGCGGGCGGGCCTATGCGCGGGTGCCGGAGATCGCGCGCGAGGGCGCGCCCCTCGACGAGGTTTTCCGCCGCTTCCAGATGCTTTGCCTCGAGGAAGGGGCCGACTGGGTTCCCTATGTGGCGGGTGGCGCGGATCAGGGCGGCTATGGCGATGTCATCAGCCCGGCGCGGCCAGTGCCCTTGCGGCGGGGCGATGTGCTGATGCTAGACACCGGTCTCGTGTGGGACGGGTATTTCTGCGATTTCGACCGGAACTGGTCGATTGGCCCTGCCAGCGCGGGGGTCAAGGCCGCCCATGCGGCGCTGATCGCCTCCGCCGAGGCGGGGTTTGCGGCGGCCAAGCCGGGGGCAACCGCCTCGGACATTTATGAGGCAATGAACGCGCCCTTGATGAAGGCGGGCGGCGGCACCGATGCGGGACGGATCGGGCATGGCTTGGGGATGTCGCTCACTGAGTGGCCCTCGCTCATCCCGACCGACCACACGCCGATAGAGGCGGGGATGGTTTTGACGCTCGAGCCGGGGATTTCCGTGGGCGAGCGAATTATCGTCCACGAAGAGAATATCCTTGTGACCGAGGCGGGTGCCGAGTGGCTCACCACACCTGCCCCTGCCGCGATACCGGAGGTATAAGCGATGCGCCTTCCCTACGAGGTTGATGCCGACGATCCGAACGCCCCGCCCTTGGGCCTTATCGTCTTGCAGACGGACGAGACCATCGAGCCCGAGTTTGGCCGCTATTTCGCGGATCACCCTAGCCCTTTGTATGTGAGCCGCGTGCCGAGCGGGCTTGAGGTCACGACGCATACGCTCTCGGACATGGCCGAAGAGCTGACCCGTGCGGCGAGCCTTCTTCCGGGGCCGCGGGAGTATGCAGTCGTAGGATATGGCTGCACCTCGGGGTCGGCAGTGATCGGGCCGGCCGAGGTCGAGCGACTGGTGAAAGCCGGATGCAGGGCCAAGGCCGTCACCAATCCGCTGACCGCCGCAGTTGCCGCCTGCCGCGCCAAGGGCATCTCACGGCTCGCGCTTCTGTCGCCCTATATCGAAGAGGTGAACCTGCCCCTGATCGAGGCTTTCGCCGCCGAGGGGATCGAGTTCGCCGCTGTTGCCACCTTCGACGAGGCCGTGGAAGAGCGGGTCGTGCGAATCTCCCACCGTTCAGTGGTCGAGGCGGCCTGCAAGGTTGGATCGGGCAAGGGAATAGAGGGGATTTTTATGAGCTGCACGAACCTTCGAACCTATGATTCCATAGGAGAGGTCTCCTCTCGATTGCAGCGTCCAGCGCTCTCGAGCAACCAAGCTCTCGCTTGGCATATGCGCGCGCTGGCCGGTGACGGGCGCTAACAGGGTCATCTGGCTTCCCTTACGGCAAATAAAGGGAAAACGACCGGAAAAACCGGGTTGCACGCAAGTCGCGGACGACCTTTAATGTTTTCGATGCGCGTATCGGGTGCTGCCTGCTCGAGATGCCGCCACAATAAAAAAGGGGGAGGACTGTGGCCAAAAGTTCCAGCGGAAACGCCTTCGTGGAATTCCAACACGTCCAGAAAAGCTACGACGGCGAAACGCTTGTCGTGAAAGATCTCAACCTTTCGATGCCGAAGGGCGAGTTCCTGACGATGCTTGGGCCGTCAGGCTCGGGCAAAACGACTTGCCTGATGATGCTTGCCGGTTTCGAGACCGCCACACATGGCGAGATCATGCTCGACGGCCAGCCGATCAACAACATCCCGCCGCACAAGCGCGGGATCGGCATGGTGTTTCAGAACTACGCGCTTTTCCCGCATATGACCGTGGCCGAAAACCTCGCCTTCCCGCTTGAAGTGCGGAAGATGGGCAAGTCGGAGCGCGAGGAGAAGGTCAAGCGCGCACTGGACATGGTGCAGATGGGCTCGTTCGGCGGCCGCCGCCCGGCGCAGCTTTCGGGCGGCCAGCAGCAGCGGGTCGCCCTTGCCCGTGCGCTGGTGTTCCAGCCTGAGCTTGTGCTGATGGACGAACCCTTGGGCGCGCTCGACAAGCAGTTGCGCGAACATATGCAGTTTGAGATCACCCGCCTCGCCCATGAGCTCGGAATCACGACTGTTTACGTGACTCACGATCAGACCGAAGCGCTGACCATGTCGGACCGCGTGGCCGTGTTCAACGATGGCCGCATCCAGCAACTCGCGCCACCCGATGAGCTTTATGAGCGGCCGCAAAACAGCTTTGTTGCCCAATTCATCGGCGAAAACAACACGTTGACCGGCGTGGTCAAATCGATCGACGGCGACAAGTGCGTGGTTAAGCTCGACAGCGGCGAAGAGATCGACGCCGTGCCAGTGAACGTCACCAAAGCCGGCGAGCGCACCAAGGTTTCGATCCGGCCCGAGCGGGTCGAATTCAACAAGTCGCGCCTGCAGAAGGGCGCCCATACACTTAAGGCAGAAGTCCTCGAGTTCATCTACATGGGCGATATTTTCCGCTTCCGGCTCAAGGTTGCCGGCAACAACGACTTTGTCGTGAAGACCCGGAATGCACCCGACGCTGTGCGCCTGACACCGGGATCGCAGATCGAAATCGGCTGGCTTGCCGAGGATTGTCGCGCGCTGGACGCCTAGTCGACCAGCCCGCCAAAACTGGAAACTTCAGGAAACCCCCGTGGCCTGAGCTTCCTGTAAGACAACACGGGGATGGGAGACTGAAATGAAATTGACCAAAGCCCTGCTTGCGACGAGCGCGCTCGTCATCACTTCGGGGGCAGCCTTTGCAGAGAGCATGACGCTCGTCAGCTGGGGCGGCGCCTATCAGGCCAGCCAGACCAAGGCCTATTCGGAACCTTACACCGCGGCGAACCCCGATATCACCATCATCTGGGACGAAAGCTCGGCTGAAGCCGTGGCCAAGCTCCGCGCGATGAACGAAGCCGGCAACATCACCTGGGACCTCGTAGACGTGGAAGGCGCCGACTCGATCCGCCTTTGCGACGAAGGCCTCGCGATGGAGATCGACCACGACTCGATGCTCGCCGCCGCTCCGGATGGCACCTCGGCCTCCGACGACTTCGGCGATTCGATCGTTTCGGACTGCTTCATCCCGCAGATCGTGTTCTCGACCACCGTCGGCTATCGCCTCGACATGGTTGGCGACACCCCGCCGACCTCGATCTGTGCGCTGTTTGACACCGACGCCTATCCGGGCAAGCGCGCCCTCAACAAGCGCCCGCTCGCCAACGTGGAATGGGCCCTTCTCTGCGACGGCGTTCCGAAAGACGAGATCTATGACGTTCTGGCGACCCCGGAAGGTCAGGACCGCGCTCTCGCCAAGCTTGGCACCATCAAGGACGACGTGATCTGGTGGTCGGCTGCTGCCGAAACCCCGCAGCTTCTGGCTGACGGCGAGATCGTCATGGGCTCGACCTACAATGGTCGTCTGTTCTCGGCCATCGCCGAGCAGAACCAGCCGATCGGCATGCTCTGGGATGCGCAGATGCTCGACTTTGACGGCTGGATCGTTCCCGCCGGTCTTCCCGAAGATCGTCTGGCCCGCGTGATGGACTTCCTGAACTTTGCCACCGACACTCAGCGTCTGGCGGATCAGGCTGCCTACATCTCCTACGGCCCGGCCCGTGCCTCTTCGGCTCCGCTCGTCGGCAACCACGCCGATCTGGGCATCCCGATGGCGCCGCATATGCCGACCGACCCGGCCAACGCGACCAACGTCTTCGTGACCCAGTACGAGTTCTGGGCTGACTATCGCGACGACATCGACGCGAAGTTCCAGGCTTGGCTGGCGAACTAATCGTCTGAAAAACAAGGGGAAGGGCCAACCGGCCCTTCCCTGACTTTCAAGAAGACCATGTGGGGAGAGACAATGAGCGAGATGACCCAATCCGGGCCCATGCTTTCGGCCGACGGGGTTCCGCTGAAGACGAGCCTCGCCCGAGCCCTGCGCCGCCAGAAGATCCGCGCGCTAATGCTGATCTCGCCGCTTTTGGCCTTTGTAGTTATTACCTTTATCGTTCCGATCGCCTCGATGCTGTTTCGGTCGGTCGAGAACCAGATCGTCTCCAACACCCTGCCGCTGACTGTCGCCATTGTGGCCGACACTACGGCGGAAGAGGCCACCACGGACGAAATGCTGTTCCGGGTGCTCTATCTCGATATGTATCGGGCGGTTGAAGCGAAGGCGCATACGCGCCTAGGCTCCCGCCTCAACTATGAACAATCCGGCATTTCCTCGCTGTTCCGCACCTCGGGCCGCAAGCTTGAGGACGTGGGTGAGGATTTCGAGGATTTCTTCAAGGATAGCGACAGCGGAATGGTCAAAGGGCCCTTCTGGCATGCGCTGATGCAGGGTGAGGGTGGCGAGGATGTCCTCGACGAACGCCTTGGCCTTCTGACCGATCTGACGTCGCTTGAGGCCACCGACGATCTGGGCTTTGCGCTTTCTGGGGCAACCGCCGAGTTGCTGCCATGGGCGAGCCGCGCCTATGCCGATTGGGCCCTTTTCACGTCGATCGTTGACGGTGACGATGTGTCGAAGAAGAAGCCTTGGGCCGGCGTCTATGCCGCGCTGGCGCTTGATCTGGCCGACCCCGCGACGCAGAGCGCCGTGGCCGCCTATAGCGGCAGCGGTGCGGCGGAATTGCAGGCGGCGGTGGCCCGTATCACGGAGATGCCCCCGACCGATTTCCGCGCCTATTTCGAGGATATCGACGACAAATGGGTGGCCCCCGAGACCTGGGCGCTCCTCAAGGTTTTCGGCTCGCAATATACGTCGGGCTATTTCCTGAATGCGGTTGACATGAAGCTGACGCCCGATGGCGTCGACAAGCGGCCGGACAACGAGCGGCTCTATATCAAGCTTTTTAACCGCACACTCATCATGTCGATGATCATCACGGTCAGCTGCATCCTCTTGGGCTATCCGGTAGCCTGGCTTCTGGCCAACCTGCCGATGCGGTCGGCCAACGTTTTGATGATCCTCGTCCTTCTGCCCTTCTGGACCTCGCTTCTGGTGCGCACCTCGGCATGGAAGGT
>JBFEXG010000244.1:0-3817 GCA_041546005.1 Paracoccaceae bacterium | reverse complement strand
GCTCGTAGCTCATGTTGTTCGAGCGGAAGAAGTCCGCAAGGTTCAGCTCGGTGGTGGTGCCGGTCTGGATACAGACGGTGGCGCCATCAAGGTCTTTGGCCGAAGTCACGCCAAGCGCCTTCGGAACCATGAAGCCCTGACCATCGTAGTAGTTGGTGCCGGCGAATTCGAACTTGAGGTCGACGTCGCGCGAGTAGGTCCAGGTGGTGTTACGGGCCAGCATATCGACTTCGCCCGAGGCCAACGCGGTAAAGCGGGTCTGGCCGGTAGTAGGCACAAACTCGACAGCCATCGGGTCGCCGAGCACAGCGGCCGCCACAGCGCGGCACATATCAACATCAAAGCCTTCCCAGACGCCGTTAGCGTCCGGAGCGGCAAAACCCGCAAGGCCGGTCGTCACACCACAGTTCAGCTTGCCGCGCGCACGAACATCGTCGAGCGTCGAAGCCGAAGCCGCAGTGGCGGCAAGACCAGCAACGGTCAGTGCTCCCAATAGAATAGTTTTTTTCATTTTTACCTCTTCCTGAGTTGCCGCACCCTCCCTGGCGCGGCTTTTACGACTTGGCCAATTTGACCAGGCGATACTGTCAGAGGGGAGATATCCCCCCAGCGAACCAAGACTGGTCGGAATCCCCACCCGAGGTCAAGTGCTTCAACGGGAAAAGTCTGACAATATGCCTAGTCTATTGGACCGAATTGGTCGGCAAAATGGTCATTTTTCCTGTGGCGACCGATTTCCGAGCATTTCAAGGATTTTGGCGGCAGTCACAAAGGCCACACGTTTGGATTCGGCAGCCGCCGCCGCTTCATCATCCGGGCCCCATTGCTCGATCTGGAAATCCTCATCAATCCGGGACAGGGTCCATGCCTCGTCCGCAGAAATCCGCCCTCTCAGCACAGCCATCGCAAGGACAAGCGACCCGGAAATCGTAATCAGATCATGGAGGGCCGCGATCTCGTAGGGATCAAGTTTTTCAACGAAACCAGACAGGTTGGCGAGGCTTTCCGGGAGTTGTTCGACATGCATGACGCCCCGACCACTCGCCAAGGGCGCTGACAGGGCCTTGGCGGCCCAATCCAACATCGGATCCCAAGCGGCCTCCTGACGTGTCACGAGCGCTTCGGGAGCCACAGCGCGGTAGCACATCAGATCGTGTCCGCCATAGGCCGCGAGCATCTCGCAAACCTCCGCCCTTTGCGGAGCGACCTTGTCGATCGCGGCATTGGCCGAGCGCGTGACAGGCATCGTCCGGGGATCGACGTCTTTTTCCTGCGCCTGCCATTCGGCAGCGATCGCCTCGGCCATGGCGCGAGTGGGCACAACCAGCAACACCTTGGCTGGTGTTTTCACTGCGCGCCCGTCGAGCTGGACGGTATAGCCGCCGTCTGTCTCGACGACGGTCGCCTCTTTCCAGAAGCGCTTGGGTTTCCAGTTGCTCATGTAGCGGCCCCGAGGAGTTGGTCGATAACGGTTGGAAGCTCATCGAAATGCCTCAGGATCGCGTCGGCTGCAAGGCTTTCTGCCGAATGAAAGCCCCAGCTTACCCCCACCCCACGCACCGAGGCCGCCCGCGCCATCTCCATGTCAAATGAGGTGTCGCCCACCATTGCCGCGCGGGCAGGCGCGACACCTGTCTCCGTCAGCGCTGCGCGGATCATCGATGGGTCGGGTTTGGAGGGGTGATCATCGGCGCCCTGAATGCTCTCGAACATGCCTTGAAGTCCATGTGCCTCGATCAACCCGTCGATACCGCGGCGAGATTTGCCAGTCGCAATAGCGAGGACGATGCTGCTATCCGAGCGGAGCCGCTCCAGCGCCTCGCGTGCGCCAGAATAGAAGGGGCTGGTGACAGCGTCGCCGAGCCGGAGCCGCCCTTCGCGATAGGCACTGCGATAGAGCGCAAGCGCCTTGGTGCGGGTCTCTTCGTCGGCCTCGGGCAGAAGGATCGGAATGATCTTCTCCAGCGAAAGGCCAGTCAGCGAGATCGCCTGCTCCTGCGGCGGCAGGGGATAGCCGATGCCTTCAAACATCGCCCGAAACGTCGACCAAAGATGCGCCCGGCTGTCGACGAGCGTCCCGTCGACATCAAAGATCACCAACCGGCGTTCACTCATCAGGCATATTAAACGGATCAAGCGGCGCGTGGGTTACGTCCCAGCCAACATAATCCCAAGTTTTCTGCATATGCTCGGGCAGCGGCGCTGAGATCGTGATCTCTTTCTTGGTGATCGGGTGTTCGAAGATGATCGTCCGCGCGTGCAGATGCAGCTTGTTCGATATCCCGTCGCCGCCGATCCCCGCGCCCCAGCCATCGCCGAGGTTTTCCTGCTGCGAACCGCCGTATTTGCCGTCGCCGATGATCGGGTGGCCAGTTTCGGCGATATGGGCGCGCAGCTGGTGGGTCCGCCCGGTGATCGGCACCAGCGCAAGCCAGGCCATCCGGCTGCCAAGTGCGGTCAGCACGGCATAGTCGGTGTGGGCGCGCTTGGCGCCCTCGGTCGTCGCCACTTCACTGGGATGAATACAGCGCATCTTCTCGGCCTCGCCGCCGCGGCCGCGGCCCGGCGCTTTCACGAGGCCGTATTTGATCGAGCCTGCGCGAGGATGTGGGACACCGGCGACCGCCGCCCAGTAGATCTTGCGTACATTGCGATGGCGCAGCGCCTCAGAGAGCGCCCGCGCGATACGGTCGGTCCGGGCCAGAAGAAGAACGCCCGAGGTATCCTTGTCGAGCCGGTGCACCAGCTTGGGCCGATCCTTGTAGCCAAACATCAGCGCCTCGGTCAGGCCATCGACGTGGCGATCCCCCTGCCCCGAGCCGCCTTGGCTCGGCAGGCCCGAGGGCTTGTTGATCGCGATGATATGTTCGTCTTTCCAGATCACGCTGGCCTTGATCATTTCCGCATCAGACTTGGTGATCTTGCGGGCATATTTCGGTGCAGGCTTTTCTGCCTCGTCGCCCAAGGGCGGAATGCGGACCTTTTGGCCAGCCTCCAGTCGGGTCGCGGTCTTCACCCGCCCGCCATCGACGCGCAACTCGCCTTTGCGACACATCTTTTCGATGCGACCTTGGGTTAAAAGCGGGAAATGCTTGCGCATCCAGCGATCAAGTCGCTGATCGCCCTCGTCTTCACCAACGATCTTGGTTTGAACGCCACTCATGCGAAAAGCCCCCGCGCAACAGCCATTCCGGCGATCAGGCCCGCAATCCCGAGCACCACCGAGCCAAAAACATAGCCCCCCGCCTGAAGATAGGCGCCACGCTCATAGAGCGTGTAGGCATCCAGCGAGAAGGCAGAAAAGGTCGTATAGCCACCCAGAACGCCGGTCATCAGAAACGGCGCAAAGCGCATCCCGCCTTTGTGGGCGAGGATCACCACCAGCGCCCCCATCAGGAACGATCCAAAGAGGTTGGCCGCGACCGTGCCCCACGGGAATCCGGGCCCCACGAGGCGCATCACCGCCACGTTGGTCAGATAGCGCCCCGAGGCGCCGATGGCGCCACCGAGGGCCACAGAGAGAAGGCTTGTCATCATGGCTGTCCCTTGGCCTCTCTGGTGACGAGAGTCAATTGCGGGGCTTGGTGGACTGGCGTTTGGCGCGAAGCCCGGCAAAGAAATCGACGCGCTTTTTCAGTTCGCGTTCAAAACCGCGATCGACAGGCTGGTAGTACACCGGGCGTTTCATGGTCTCGGGAAAGTAGTTTTGCCCTGAAAACCCATCCTCGGCGTCGTGGTCATAGGCATAGCCCGCGCCATAGCCCTGCTGCTCCATCAAGCGCGTGGGCGCGTTGAGGATGTGTTTTGGCGGCGGTTC
>JBFEXG010000123.1:0-7201 GCA_041546005.1 Paracoccaceae bacterium | reverse complement strand
CTTGCGCGCGCCGGTCCACGTGTCCAGATGGTGCTTGGTGAAGGCCAGTTCGGTCATCTCGAAAAACCGTTTCCAGCCGATCCGGTCAATCCACTCGCCCATCCGCTCCCAATGCTTGGCGTCGTGCTTGTAGGCCTCGACGATCCGGCGCACGACCGCGTTGACCTCGGGCCAGTGCGGCGCGTTGTTGGGAAGGTTGGCGACAGCCAGCTTGTGGAACGTGGGCTTCGAGCGGGCGCTCGAGTGCTTGCCCCCCACCCAGATCGCGATCTTGGTCGATTCCGCACCGTTGATCTGCATCGGCGGGCACGGCGGATAGCAGGCCCCGCAGCAGACGCATTTCTTCTCGTCCACTTCGAGCGAAGGCTTGCCGTTCACCATCGCCGGACGGATCGCGGCCACAGGGCAGCGGGCCACAACGGCGGGGCGTTCGCAAACGTTGGCCACGAGATCGTGGTTGATCTTCGGCGGCTTGGTGTACTGGACGTTGATCGCGATATCGCCCTGTCCGCCGCAGTTGATCTGGCAGCACGAGGTGGTGATCCGCAGGCGGTTGGGCATCTTCTCCTGCACATATTCCTTGTGCAGCATGTCCATCAGGCCCTTCACCACGCCCGAAGCGTCTGTGCCGGGGATGTCGCAATGGAGCCAACCCTGCGTGTGGCTAACCATCGACACCGAAGCGCCGGTGCCGCCCACGGGGAAGCCGTTCGACTCGAGGGCCTCGATCAGCGGCGCGACCTTGGCTTCATCGGCCACCATATACTCGATGTTCGAGCGCGTGGTGAAGCGGACGTGGCCGTCGGCATACTGATCACCGATGTCGCAGAGCTTGCGGATGGTGAAGACATCCATCTGGCGCTGGGTGCCGGCGCGGACCGTGTAGATCACATCGCCCGTTTTCGACACATGGCGCAAAACACCGGGACGCGGACGTTCATGCCAATCCCAGTTGCCATAGTTGGCCTTCATCACCGGGTGCATGTACTGGAACGGATCCGGTACGCCGACCTCGTCGGGGGGGCGCGGAGTTCTGACTTGTTCGTTCATCTCTTATCTCTCCCTCCGCTTGCCTATTCGGCAGCTTTTTCGGCGGCTTTGCGCTCGAAATACTTGGCTGCTTCTTCGTCGAAATCGTCGGTCCGCACATAGCTCGAGGTGCGCGGGTGGTTGACCATGTTCGGGTCCGGATCAATATCCAGCGCCTCGAGGAAGGCCGGCAGGCCGATCCGGTCGATGGTCTCACCCAAGCGCTCATGCTCGAGCGCGTTGTCGGCGAAGAATTCCACAACGCTCTGAGCGAACTCGTTGAGCTTTTCGAAATCCTCGTCGGTTTCGAGCTTCATGAACGGCTTGACCATGATGCCCATCAGGTCGCCGATCTTCAGCGAGCGCTTGCCGCCGATCATGATCGACACGCCCTTGTCGTCGCCCGGGCTCAGCGCCTTGGTCATGACGTTGATGCAGTGCATGCAGCGCACGCAGGACTTGTTGTCGATCTCGATCGTGTCGTCGTCATTGAGCGAGATGGCGCGGGTCGGGCACATCGAAACGACGGTGTCGATCGTGTACTTGCGGCCCTTTTCCTTGATGTGCTCTTTGACCTTCTCCTGGTTGATCTTGATGTCATCGCGCCAGGTGCCGATCACGGCAAAGTCCGAGCGGTGGATCGCGTTCACACAGTCGTTGGCGCAGCCCGAGAACTTGAACTTGAACTTATAGGGCAGCGCGGGGCGGTGCATCTCGTCCAGAAGGCCGTTGATGATCGTCCGGTGTGCGCGCACCTCGTCATAGCAGGACTGCTCGCAGCGGGCATGGCCGACGCAGCTCGTCGAGGTCCGCAAGGCAGGGCCAGCGCCGCCGAGGTCGAAGCCGATCTCGTTCAGCTCGTCAAAGGCTTTCTGGGTGTTCTCGGTGGTGCAGCCCTGGAACATGATGTCTCCGGACTGGCCGTGGAAAGCGATCAGGCCCGAACCGTGACGTTCCCAGATATCGCAGAGCTTGCGCAGAATATCAGTGGTGTAGTGGTAGCCTGCGGGCGGCTGAACGCGGAGCGTGTGAAACTCTTTGGAGCCGGGAAACTTGTCGGCAACTTCCGAGAAGCGCGGGATGATACCACCGCCGTAACCGAAAACCGAAACCGTACCGCCTTTCCAGTAGCCGAGGCGGTTCTCATAGGAATGGTTCAGCTGACCAAGAAGGTCATTCATGATCTTCTGATTGCCCGGGGCACCCTCATCGCGCAGCCGCTTCAGGCCGGTTACGAAGCTCGGCCAAGGGCCACCTTCGAGTTCGTCCAAATGCGGCGTGGCGTGCACCTTGCGGCCTTCGGTTTCGTCTTTCATCGCGTCCTCCCGCTTTGCCAAAAACCGGACCCCTATTGTCCGGCGGGCACGGCTGCTCTGTCAGTCTGTTGTGGGTGCAGCCTACAATTTCCACAGACACAACTTGCACAACGAATACTTGATGTATGTACAAATCAGATATTACGAATGTTAGAATGTTTGGCAACAGTGGAGGCCCTTTCGCGAAATATTATTGCGCCGCGGCATAAAAACTGCCGCAATGCAGCATCTCGAAAGGGTCGGAAAAATGGGGGAATCCAAGGGCAATGGTTCAAACGGCAGATATAGTTGACCATTTTCCTTGGCACGATTTGTCGCAGGAAACGGCTTGGCTTGCATGGCGCGAGGCAAAGAATCGCGCCTTTGAAAAGCTGCAAACGACCCCTCTGGTCGAGCTGGATTCGTTCGACAGTGTTGATCCTCAGGCTTTGCACGAGATCAAACATCGCTGCAGCACGGCGAATTTCGCAATCTACAGGGTCAAACATCAGCCCGAAACGGTCGAGAAAACGGGTGACGCCCTCGTCCGTTTCGCGAGCAAACTCGGGCTTGAGCTTTCCGAAGATCACCGATCTGCCGAAGACAATGGCATCGTGGTCTTGAGAACGTCGTCAGAGCCCGGCAAGGAGGGCTATATCCCCTACACTTCGAAGCCCCTGAACTGGCACACGGATGGCTACTATAATCCATCGGGGCGTCCGGTAATGAGCTTCATCTTGCATTGCTACGAACAAGCGGCAACTGGCGGCGAAAACCAGCTTGTCGATCCCGAGATGGCTTATCTGGCGATGCGTGACGCCAATCCGGACTTTGTGCGCGCCATGATGCGCCCCGATGCGATGACCATTCCCGAAAACAGGGAACAGGACGGCACGATCCGCCCTGCCTCGGTCGGGCCTGTGTTCTTTCCCCACCCAGCCTCTGGCCGCCTGCAGATGCGCTACACCGCCCGTACCCGATCGATCGCGTGGCGGGATGATGGGATCACGCAGGAAGCGGCCGACTGGCTGAGGCTTTGGCTTTCGTCCGATGCGGCCACCACCCATAATGTCCGGTTCCAACCCGGTGACGGGGTCGTCAACAACAACGTCCTGCACAATCGCACGGGATTCGAAGCCGTCAGCGCCCGCGCTGTCCTTCGGGTCCGGTTCCATGAACGTATTACGGAGGCATGAATGGCCCAGCTTAGCGATCTCATCATCGGACATCCGGATGTGACCAAGTTCAATGAACTCGAAGAACTGGTTCAACACCTTGGCGAGTCGGGCGAGATGTTTCTTGAGTTCGATGTAAAGCCTGACTACCGCGACACACCGAAAAATTGGCAGTGGCTACTCGAAGCGGCCTTCACGCGGGGACTGAGCTTTGGCTGAGGAACAAACCGAACTCGTCGCATTCGAGCTGCCCTACCGGCGCAAGGCCGCGCTGCGACGCGTGACCTTTGACAGTGGGATGACGATGGTCCGCCTCGTTCTGCGCGAGGGCACCCGCATCACTCAGGTCGACCTCGATGCCGAGGCGGCCACGAAACTTGGCGAGGCGCTGGCCGCCGCTGCCCGCGACATCTGACGGCGGATCTATGGACTATCTCCCACTCTTTCTCGACGTGCGCGGCCGGACAGTTCTGGTCGATGGCGGAGGCACAGCCGCGGCGCGCAGGGTTGAACGCGCCCTGTCGGCCGGTGCGCGGGTCTTGTCGCTTGATCCTCATCCCGAGGGTGAGCTCCAACGTCTGATCGACGCCGCGCCAGAAGGGCTGACCTTTGAACCCCGCCTTCCCGCGCGGGAGGACGTGAAGGGTTGCGCTGTCGCCTATGGCGCCTCCGAAGATGAAGGGCGTGACGAACGCCTCTACGGCTGGACCCGCGAGTTTGGCGTCTTGTGCAATGTTGCTGACGTGCCAGACAAATGCGATTTCATCACTCCCTCGATCGTCGACCGCTCGCCGGTTGTCGTCGCAATCTCGACCGGTGGCGCAGCGCCAATCATTGCCCGCGCCTTGCGGGCCCGGATCGAGACCATGTTGCCGCCGGTCTATGGCCAGCTCGCGAGCTTTTTCGGCGGCCTGCGCGACCGGGTCTCTGATGTCATATCCAATGGCCGCGAGCGGCGACATTTCTGGGAGCGGATGATCGAGGGGCCGGCGGGTGATCTCTTCGTGGCTGGTGACGAAGCGGGCGCGCTTGCCCGTTTCGACGCCGACCTCGACCGTGTGGGCTCGGGCGACAAGACGACGATGGGCGAGGTCTATCTCGTCGGCGCCGGTCCCGGCGACCCAGACCTTCTTACTTTCCGCGCACTGCGCCTCATGCAGCGGGCGGATGTGGTTCTGTACGACCGGCTGGTGGGAGAAGATGTGCTGGCGTTGGTCCGGCGTGATGCCGAGCGGATCTATGTGGGCAAGCTGCCTCAAGATCACACGATGGACCAGGAAGACATCTCGGCCCTGATGGCGCGCCTCGCCAAAGCTGGCAACCGGGTTCTGCGCCTGAAGGGAGGCGATCCCTTCATCTTTGGCCGTGGCGGCGAAGAGATTGAGGTTCTGGCGGCAAGCGGCGTTCCGTTCCGAGTGGTGCCCGGCATCACCGCCTCCGCAGGCTGTGCGGCCTATGCGGGTATACCCCTGACCCACCGCGACCATGCTCAGGCCTGCCTCTTTGTCACGGCTCATGGCAAAGACGGCGTTCTTGATCTGGATTGGGAAGTTCTGATCCGCCCCGCCCAGACCGTGGCTATATACATGGGGCTGAGAAACCTGCCTCAACTGATCGAGGGCTTTGCCCGCCACGGCGTGGCGCCAACCACAGATATCGCAGTGATCGAAAACGGCACTCGACCCAACCAGAGGGTCATCACCGGAACCTTGGGCGATATCGTCGCCAAAGCCGAGGCGGACAACTTCAAGAGCCCGTCGATGATCATTATCGGCAGCGTCGTGCAACTCCGCGACCGACTTGGCCTGAACCGACCACCATCGGAAACCGCCCACGCCATGACGCTGGCGCCGAGAAACGACTGAACTGAAAGACCTGATTCACAAGGAAAGACCGACATGAAAAACATCATCATGAACCGCCTGACGCGCATCACGCCGCCCGGGCTCAAGGCCGACATCCTGAACTCAGGCATGATCAAGATGGACGAGGTCCATATCGATGGGACCAAGGTTGTCGTCCCGGTCAATGTGCCCGAAAGCTATTCGGGCGATCTCGACGTTCTGCGGGGGATCATCGAAGACCAGCTTCGGAGCCTCAAAGAAATTGAGACGGTCCTTGTCGTGATGACCGCAGAGCGCAAGCCCGAGGCGGCCGCCCCCGAGCCGCCCAAGCTGCGCGCCAATCGCCCGACGGAAGCGCCGGGCCGCGATATGCGCCCCCATGCGGCAGCAATCCCAGGCGTGCGCGCCATCGTCGCTGTCGCCTCGGGCAAGGGCGGCGTCGGCAAATCCACGACGGCGGCGAACCTTGCCCTTGGCCTGCGCTCGCTCGGCTTCACGGTCGGCCTTTTGGATGCCGATATCTATGGCCCCTCTATGCCGAGCCTTCTGAACGTCTCGCACCGCCCCGAGGTGGTCGACGACCGGGTGATGCCGATTGAGCAATACGGGCTCAAGACCATGTCGATCGGCTATATGATGGATCAGGACAACCCGATCATCTGGCGTGGACCGATGGTCGTGACCGCGCTCATGCAGATGACCCGTGAAGTGAATTGGGGCGATCTCGACATCCTCGTCCTCGATATGCCCCCCGGCACCGGCGACGCACAGCTCACCATGGCCCAGCAGTTCCCCCTTCAGGGCGCGGTGATCGTCTCGACCCCGCAAGACCTTGCCCTGATCGACGCCCGCAAGGGCCTCAAGATGTTCAAGCAGGTGGATGTGCCGATCCTCGGGATCATCGAGAATATGTCGACCTTCATCTGCCCGCATTGCGGCGAGACCTCCGACATCTTCGGCCACGGCGGCGCCAAGAAAGAGGCCGAGCGCCTCGGCGTTCCGTTCCTCGGCGCCGTGCCGCTGCATATGTCGATCCGCGAGACCTCGGACGCCGGCAAGCCCATCGTCTTTGCCGAACCCGACAGCCCCCACGCCAAAATCTATCGCGATCTTGCGCTCAAGGTCGCCGCGCGTGTGCTGCCGCAAGAGGATGATGAGGATTAATCTGCCTGACACCCAAATATCAGAGGAGCCGACCGCCCCCTGATGGCGCTGTCAGAAGGGTTCTGTCGGTAAAATTCGAACTCGTTTCTGTTTGCAGCGGGATCCGCACACCGAAGCGGAACCAAACAGCCGCAACTCATTAGGTACGGCGGCCCGGTCGAACCCGAATGCGCTGCGAGAGTAGAGGGGGCGTTCCTGGTTGACGCGTCTAGAGACCGAGGCGGGCACGGAGACGAACACCTGCAGACTCCGCATCCGCCAAAAGCGGAGCGGCAACCGCTCTCATCGTCGGAGTGGCAGGCGGTCCCTGCCCTGCCCCAACAACCTATCCAAGCAACGCGTGATAGAAGATCGCAGGCAATTTGAACCACGACGGTTTGTACTGGAATTCGGTCAGAAGCTTGCCCACCTGAGGCTGGCGGGGGCTGGTGATAAACCACGGCGGCCGCGGCAGCAGCGTGAACTGGCCGGACGCAAGGCCACGCGGGAACGGGCGCCAAGGCTGCTCGATCACCACACGTTCGGTTTCTTCAAACATGAAGGTGTTGTGCGCCGTGCCGATGCCCGACTGTACATCCTCGAGCGTGTGGCCGGGGAACGCGCCCCAAGGACAGGCCGTCACAAGGAAGCCAACGCCCGACCAGCCGTTGATGGCAATCGTGCCATAGCGGAGATCGGCAATGATTTCTTCCAG
>JBFEXG010000238.1:0-3890 GCA_041546005.1 Paracoccaceae bacterium | reverse complement strand
GGGCAAAGCCGTGGGTCATGCCGTTGTTGATGCAGTTGACGGCATTGGGGCCGGGCGTGGTCACAAAGACCAGCCAGAAGAGCGCGAATATGGTCCAGGCTTCAAAACTCATGGCCAGCCCCTAATAGACTGGCGGCGCGATCACCCAGATCGCGACGGCAGGTTCGTCATAGGGATTTTCCCAGCGGTGCGGCTCGCCACGGATGCGGAAGCTGTCGCCGGGGCCGACGGTAAAACGGGCGCCGCCGATTTCGAGGTCGAGCTTGCCGGAGACGATGAAGGCAACCTCCTGCGTCGGGCGGGTTACGGTCTCGCCAATGCTGGAGCGGGGCGCGAAGGTGGAATGCACCATCTCGAAATCATCGGTCAGGTCGGGCGAGAGAAGCTCTTCGACCAACCCGCCATCGCCCGAACCGATCGAGCGCCGCGCGCCTTTGCGAACGATGAGGCCGGCTTCTTCCGCAGGTGCGCCGGGCTGGCCAAACAGGATCGAGATCGGCACTTTGAAAAACCGCGCCATGCGGCGCAGGTCGTCGACGGACGGAGCCGAAAGATCGCGCTCGACCTGACTGATCCAGCCGACCGAGCGGCCAAGATAGTCTGCGAGCGCCTGAAGCGTGATCCCGCGCGCCTTCCGCAGGGCGCGGATATCCGCCCCCAGAGTGCGCGCTTTGGTTGGAGAATCGTGCTTCATGGCTCTCGTGAAAAAACCGGTTCGAATTTCACGATGCCATGCGGCCGTGAAAATTCAAAGCGGAATTTCACGGGGGCGCTAGCGGCTGAAGACCTCGCCCAGAATATGGCTCAGGCCTTCGTCATCGGCCTTGGTGAAGGCATCCGGCCGATCGCTGTCGATGTCGAAAACCCCAAGGAGCGAGCCGTCTTTGCGCCATACGGGCAAGACGATTTCCGAGCGGGTCGAGCTTGAGCAGGCGATATGGCCGGGGAAAGCCTCGACATCGGGGACAAGCTGGGTCTCGCCCGTCCGCGCCGCCGCGCCGCAGACGCCACGCGAGAAGGGAATCACGAGGCAGCCATGCCCGCCCTGATAGGGGCCGATCTTGAGAAGCTCGGGAGCGACAACGCGGTAAAAACCGGTCCAGTCGAACCGGTCATCGGCATTGTGAACCTCGCAAACCACCGTTGCCATGAGGGCGACCTCGTCGGTCTCGCCCTCGGTCAGGGCGGCGATGGTCTTGGACAACTCCGCATAATCGACGCGCATCCTAATCCCTTTCGATAGCGATGGCCGTGCCCTCGCCGCCACCAATGCAGATCGCGGCAACACCCCGTTTGGCGCCGCGAGCCTCCATCGCGTGCAGAAGCGTCACGATGATCCGCGCGCCCGATGCGCCAATCGGGTGGCCGAGCGCACAGGCGCCGCCGTTGACGTTGATCTTGTCGCGGGGCACGCCCATCTCACGCATGAAGGCCATCGGCACAACGGCGAAGGCTTCGTTGACCTCCCAGAGATCGACATCGTCGACCGACCAGCCGAGCCGGTCCAAGAGCTTGCGTGCCGCCGGAACCGGGGCAGTGGTGAACCAGCCCGGCTCTTGCGCGTGGCTCTGATGGCCGCGGATCACGGCGCGAACGGGCATCCCCGCCGCCTCGGCCGCAGCCCGAGAGGCAACGATCAGCGCCGCCGCGCCATCGGAAATCGACGAGGAGTTGGCGGCGGTGACAGTGCCATCCTTTCGGAAGGCGGGTTTGAGCGTCGGGATCTTTTCGGGGCGCGCCTTGCCCGGCTGTTCGTCCTCGGCCACGGTCACATCGCCCGCCCGAGTGCGAACCGTGACAGCGGCGACCTCGGTCGCGAAAGCGCCCGACTCGATTGCCTTCAGCGCATTGGAGAGCGACCCAAGCGCATAGGCATCCTGATCCTCGCGCGTGAACTGGAATGTCTCGGCACAGTCCTCGGCAAAAGTCCCCATCAGGCGACCCTTGTCATAAGCGTCTTCAAGCCCGTCAAGGAACATCGAATCCTGCACCTGCTGGTGCCCGATCCGCGCTCCGCCGCGCATCTTGGGCAGGAGATAGGGCGCGTTGGTCATGCTCTCCATGCCGCCGGCAGCGATCACGCTGGCCCCGCCTGTGGCGATCTGGTCATGCGCCATCATCACGGCCTTCATGCCCGAGCCGCACATCTTGTTGAGGGTCGTCGCAGGAACCTCTTGGCCGAGCCCTGCCGCAAAGCCCGCCTGCCGCGCCGGAGCCTGCCCTTGCCCGGCCGGCAAGACGCAGCCCATGAGCACCTCGTCCACCGTCGATATCCCGGCCCGCTCCATCGCGGCGCGAATCGCGGCGCCGCCAAGCTCTGCGGCCGGAAGATCGGACAGAGCCCCTTGAAATCCCCCCATCGGCGTACGGGCCGCAGCCACAATTACGACATCATGCATTGGGCATTCTCCTGTTTCCATTCAGGATACGCTTTCGCGCGTCAGGTGCAATTGGATGTAAATGCCGCAAAACTGTCTGATTCGCTCCGCGATGCTGCCGGAATGAATCGCGATCTTGAGGGCGTAGCTGCAAAGGCTTCCCTCGGCATCGCGCACGTTTTTAGCCCCCACCCAGTTGTGCGATGTCGAGGACTTTGCCGCTCCGCCAATCGGCGGTCAGTTCATCTGGAAATGCAGGGAATAGTGGCCGTCTTCGAAGGCGCCGAAAAGGTCGGGCAGATCGGGATGCTGCACCGGCTCGCCTGAATAGTCAGCGACGAGGTTCTGCTCAGAAACATAGGCCACATAGTAGCTCTGATCGTTTTCAGCGAGCAGATGATAGAAGGGCTGGTCCTTGGCGGGGCGGCTCTCCTCGGGGATAGCCTCATACCATTCATCGGTATTATTGAAGATCGCATCCACGTCGAAAACAACGCCGCGGAACGGATGCTTCCGATGCCGGACGACTTGGCCGAGATGGTATTTTGCACGAGTCTTAAGCATCATGTGGCTTCCCCCACCACATTTCATACCCAATTCTGCCACAAAAAGTCCACGATTCACCGGCGATTCGTTTGGAAACAGTCTGTCGAATCATGCCCGACAAATAGAAACGGTGCTCTGGGGCGTTGTTTTGCCGAAACATAGCTTGCCAAGTTTGGGCGTTTCCAGAGCGTGGCTCATCCGCTAAACTGAGAAAAAATGAAAAGCGAGAGGCAGATGAGCAGACTCATTCTCGCGGTGATCCTTTTGTCGGTGTTGGCCAGTTGTGGCGCCCGCAACGGCTCGGCTCCGCGCAATCTGGATAACGCGTGCACCATTTTGATGGAGCGATCCGATTTCGTCCGCGCCTTCCGCGATGCCGACCGCCGCTGGGGGGTCGAGCCTCATGTGCTGATGGCGATGATCTATCAGGAGAGCAAATTCAAAGCCAACGCCCGCACCCCGCACCAATATGCGCTCGGGGTGATCCCGCTTGGCCGCCAGTCGACGGCCTATGGCTATCCGCAGGCGCTCGATTCGACCTGGGAAGAATATCAGAAGGCCACCAGCAGCCGTGGTGCGCGGCGCGACGATATCCGCGATGCGGCCGATTTCATGGGCTGGTACATGACCAAGACGACCGAAGTCACGGGCGTGAGCCTCAGTGATGTGCGCAACCAGTATCTCGCCTATCACGAAGGCCGGGGCGGTTTTCAGCGTGGGACCTACCGCTCGAAATCCTGGCTTCTCAGGATTGCCGACGAGATCACCGAACGGGCGCAGGTCTACAAGCGGCAGCTCTCGACCTGCAAGGTGCGCCTCTAGCGCCTAGCCGTTGTTTTCGCGGCGCGCGATCTCGGCGCGGATGTTGAAAATCCGGTCGTTGACCCTGATCCCGGTTTCAACGGCGTCAAGGATGATCGTGGTCTCCCCGCCGCCGCCATCGGTCAGAACCCACTGGCGCAGCAT
>JBFEXG010000099.1:0-8115 GCA_041546005.1 Paracoccaceae bacterium | reverse complement strand
TGCCGCCGCTCGGGGCTGAGGTTCTGCAGGAAATCGACTGGGAGACCCGACACCGGCATATGCGTGTCCATACCGCACTGCATCTTCTATCGGTTGTGATCCCGCTTCCCGTTACCGGCGGCTCGATCGCGGCGGACAAGGGGCGGCTCGATTTCGATATGCCTGAAAGCCCCGAGGACAAGGAGGCGCTCGAGACGGAGCTGAACGCGCTCATTGCGCGTGATCTGGTGGTGAGCACCGAGTGGATCACCGATGCCGAGCTTGATGCCAATCCCGGGCTGGTAAAGACCATGTCTGTTCAACCACCGCGCGGGGCAGGGCGAGTGCGGTTGGTGCGGATCGCAGATGCGGCTGGCACGGTGGACCTCCAGCCCTGTGGCGGCACCCATGTGGCGCGGACCGGAGAGATTGGCCGGGTGAGCCTTGGCAAGATTGAGAAGAAGGGCAAGCAGAACCGGCGGGTCTATTTGCATCTTGAGGGGTAGGGGGCTCTGCCCCCGCGCCTTGCGGCGCTCCCCCGGAGTATTTTCGGCCAAAAGAAGCGGTTATTTGGAGGCGAGGGTTTCGTTGTCCGGCAGGCCCTCGCGCGAAAGCAGAATGGCGACCGGGCGCAGCGCAGGGATATGGCTGCAGACCACGAGCAGCATCACCATGATCGGCACCGAGAGGAACATTCCCGGAATGCCCCAGACTGCGCTCCAGAAGGCGAGCGAGATGATGATGCCGAAGGATGACAGGCGCAGGGCGCGCCCCATCATCATCGGGTCAATGACGTTGCCATTGACGAACTGGATCACTCCACAGAGGAGGAAGATGATGGTTGTTGTCGTCGGGTCGCCCGTCTGGACAAAGGCCACGAGAGCGACAAGGCCCGTGGCGACGATAGAGCCCACGTTGGGGATATAGTTCAGCACGAAGGTCAGAACCCCGATTGCGACCGCAAGGTTGAGGTCGAAGAAGATCGCCACGAGATAGACCATCAAGCCTGTGATGATGCTGACCACGGTTTTGACCAGCAGATAGTAGTTCACCCTGTGGATGATGGAAGCGATGATCTTGCCGGCCCTGTCGGCCCTTTCGTGATCAGGGAACAGAGCGCGCAGTTTGGTCGAGAACCAGATCCGCTCGGCGAAAAGAAAGCCCACAAAGAGGATCACCAGAACGGTGGCCTGTGTGAGGTTGCTCGCTTGGCCGGCCGCCCCGCGGATATAGGCCGAGACATCAATCGTTCTGAGCGAGTTCAGGATCGCTTGTTCGGTGTCTTCGCCCATCCAGCTGAAAAGCGAGGCCAATGCCGATGGCGCACGTTCGGCATAGGAGAGCGAAGTCACCAGAACGTTGTTGATCTGGGCCAACAGGATCGAGGTCGCACTGAGGAGCGCGGTCGAGATGAGCGCGAGTGCGACGATCGAGGCCAGCCAGTTGGGGATGCGAAACGGGCCGACGCGCTGGCGGGCGATGAAATTGATCACGTCAGAGGTCAGCGAAAAGAGGACGATGGCGGTTGCCAGCGAGATCAGCATGAAACGCGCCTGCACCAGTAGGAACAGGACCACCGCGAAGGCGATGATGACCAGGGCGCCGGTCTGGACGCGCGTGTAGGGCGTTGAGGGCGTCGGGCTTGGTGTGGTCATGGCTGCTCATCCTTTGCGGCCAGTATGAGACGGATTCGCGCTCCGTGACAACGGATGACAAGAGTGGTGAAGACGCCCTTGCAATAGCCTGCGCAATATGAGTAAACGGCGGCCGAACGGACAGTTGGCCGAGTGGTCGAAGGCGCACGCCTGGAAAGTGTGTAGGCGGGGAACCGTCTCGAGGGTTCGAATCCCTCACTGTCCGCCACCAATATCCCCCATCAATTCGCGGCGAGCATAGTTTTCCTACGCTAGGGACCGAGCCGCCATTCAAATCATCTCGCCGTGCAGGGGGCGGAAGGCAGTATTTGTAGAGTGTTGAACTTGAACGATCGGGCTCGGTGGCTGTTGGCGCGTCCACTTCCTTTGTTGCGGCTACTGATCCCCTTGCGAAAAGTTTGCGGCTGGGAAAGTATCCCCGCAGGACAAATGTCACTCGCGATGAGGCCAAGATGAGCAAGGACGCACGGCAGGTATCTTTTACCCAGATGAAAGACGGCACAAAGGAGGACTACCAACTTCTGGCCGAGCTTGAGAAGCCCTATCACCAGATGACCGCCGATCGGGTTCTGGCCGAGTTGCGTCGTCAAGGCGAGACCTCGCTCGATGGCTATAAGATCACACGGATGCAGCACGGGCTTCAGGCCGCGGCGCGCGCCGAAAAGGAAGGCGCCGACATCGACTGGATCGTGGCCGCGCTTTTGCATGATATCGGCGACGGCCTTGCCCCGCAAAATCATGACCGTTTTTCGGCCGAGGTGATCCGGCCCTTTGTTCGCTGGGACGTGTCCTGGACGGTCGAGCATCACGGCATCTTCCAGATGCTCTACTATGCGCATCACTACAGCTGGGATGAGAACGCCCGCGAGCAATTCCGCGATCATCCCTGTTTCGACACCTGCGCCGAGTTCTGCGAGCGCTGGGATCAGTCGTCTTTCGATCCCGCCTTTGAGACCCCGCCGCTTGAACATTTCGAGCCGATGGTGCGAGAGGTTTTCGGGCGCAAGGCCTGGGATCCGGCGGTGATCCGCGAGGGTGAAGTGACCGACCTGATGGGCAAAGCCGCCTAGACCACTAGCCACATTGAAGGAGGCCCACGTGCGGGACTTTCAAAAGCCCGGCCGCTCGGCCGTTTATGCCGCGAACGGAATGTGCGCGACCTCGCATCCCTTGGCCTCGCAGGTCGCCGTTGAGATTCTGAAATCGGGCGGCAATGCGGTTGATGCAGCGATCGGTGCGGCGGTGCTGCTCGGGGTCTGCGAGCCGCAGATGACGGGGATCGGCGGCGATTGCTTTGTGCTGGTCAAACCGGCAGGGACGGAGAAGGTCACGGCGCTCAACGGGTCGGGTCGGGCGCCGAAGGGGCTCAATGCCGCCGATCTGCGGGCGCGGGGTCTCTCCAAGATGCCGGTGACCGGGATCGAACCGGTGCCCGTGCCCGGCGCGATTGATGCCTTTTGCCGCCTGTCGGAACGCTACGGTAAGCTCTCGCTCGCTGAGACGCTCGCGCCGGCGATCCGCTATGCCGACGAAGGCGTGCCGGTCGCGCCGCGGGTGGTGTTTGACTGGAACGAGGATGGCGGCGTGCTGCAGGGCGCGGCGCGCAAGTGGTTCATGATAGACGGGAAGATTCCACGGGTGGGCCAAGTCTTCCGTCATTCCGGGATGGCCGAGGCCTTGCGGCGTGTCTCGAAAGAGGGCCGCGCCGGTTTCTACGAGGGCGAGGTTGCCGAGGATATGGTGTCTTCGCTGCAGGCTCTCGGCGGCACTCACACGCTCGACGATTTCGCTGCCACCGAGGCCACATGGGGCGAGCCAGTTTCCGGCGTGTATCGCGGCACAGAGCTTATCGAGCATCGTCCGAACGGGCAGGGGGCGACGGCGATCCTTCTGGCCAAGATCCTCTCGCATTTCGACGTGGCGGCCCTCGATCCTTTCGGAGCCGAGCGGCTGCACCTCGAGGCAGAGGCCTCCAAGCTCGCCTACGATGCCCGCGACCGGTTCATCGCCGATCCGGACCGTACCAAGCGGCTTGAGCACATGATCGCTGACGAAACGGCGGCCGAACTTGCCGCGCTGATCGACAGGGGTCGGGCGATGCCATCGCCCAAGGCAGCGACCGAGGCGCTGCACAAGGAGACCGTCTATGTCACCGTGGTCGACCGCGACCGGATGGCTGTCTCGCTGATCTATTCGATCTACCACGGCTTCGGGGCTGGCCTTGCCTCGGACAAGTTTGGCATCAATTTCCAGAACCGCGGTTCGGGCTTCACGCTTGAAGAGGGGCACCCCAACGAAGCCATCGGTGGCCAGAGGCCTATGCACACGATCATTCCCGGAATGCTCGCCACGAATGGCCGGATCGAGATGCCCTTCGGCGTCATGGGCGGCAGCTATCAGCCCACGGGCCATGTGCGGCTTCTGTCAAACCTCAAGGATTTCGGCATGGACATTCAGGCGGCCATCGACGCGCCGCGCGCCTTCAGTATGGACGGCACGCTCAGCATCGAGCGCGGCTATGATCCGAAGGTGGGGCAGGCGTTGGCCGACCTTGGCCACAAGGTTGCCGAAGTGGTCGAGCCTCTCGGTGGTGCTCAGGCGATCATACTTGATGAAAGCGGTATCCTGATTGGCGGCTCGGATCCGCGCAAAGACGGCTGTGCTCTTGGCTACTAGGTTTGTTCGAACCCTTCCAAGACCCCAACCGCGTTGACTGCGATTTCCTCGACCGCATAGCCGCCTTCCATGACGAATAGCGTTGGTTTGCCGAGGGCTGCGATGCGCTGGCCAATCTTGGGATAATCTTCCGTTATTAATTTGAAGCCGCTGATCGGGTCTTTCTCGAAGGTATCGACGCCTAGCGAGACAACAACCGCATCGGGATCGTAAGCGGTGATCTTCTGGCACCCATCCTCAAAGGCCTCAGACCAGCCCGCCCAAGCGGTGCCCAGCGGCATTGGATAGTTGTGGTTGAACCCAAGGCCCGCGCCCGCACCGCGCTCTTCTGCGGCGCCAAGGAAGTAGGGGTATTCCTCGCGCGGGTCGGCGTGCAGGTTGACGACCATCACGTCGTTGCGCTCGTAGAAGATCTGCTGCGTGCCGTTGCCGTGGTGATAATCGACGTCCAGAATGGCGACCCTTTTGGCGCCGCCGTCCAAGAAAGACTGGGCCGCAACGGCGGCGTTGTTGATGAAACAGTAGCCGCCCATGAAGTTCGTGCCCGCATGATGCCCCGGTGGGCGGCAGAGGGCAAAGGCCGCGCGCTCGCCACCAGCTACAAGGCCCGCCGCCGTCAACGCGCAGTCATGCGCTGCTTTGACCGCGGCCCATGTGCCTTCGACAAAACAGGCGGAGGCGTCGATCGAATAGTGGCCAAGGAGGCCTGTGATCGAGGTTGGGAGAAGATCGCGCCGCAAGCCTTGAGCGGGCCAAGACGACGGCAGGGCCGGGCCGTTGTTGCCTTCTGCAAGCCAGCGCTCCCAGACCGTCGGCAAAAAGGCAAGATAGGCAGGATCGTGGACCTTGGCCGCGATCCCCAAATCGTGAGCCTCAGGGGGCAGGACCAACCCCAAATTGCGTGCGCGCAAGCGCTCGACGATGTACTCGGCCCGAGAAGGAAGTTCGAACGACGGAAGCAGTCGCCCGCCGCTCAACTCGTTGTGTCCGGCGTGTCCGAGATGCTTGTCTGAGTAGACCGTTTTCATTGTGGCTCCGGCTTTTGGATCAAATCATGACAGGCGTACAGGCGCAGGCAATAACGGCGGTGACGTTGCCCACATTCACCAATTTATAGGGCTGCCGGCCAATCAGCTGATATCCGCCGCCGGCTCTGATCCGGCGGGTTTCCTCGCCCACCGTCACTTCGACCGTCCCCCGGATCACCACGACAGCGGTTTCGCCATCATGCGAGATCGGAGCCTCGCCTGTTCCGGCACCGGGCTCATAGCGTTCGAGGAACATCTGCAAGGATTTATCCCGTCGTTCGGGTGCCAGAACCCGCAAGTCCGCAGCGCCGCGAGAGACGACCATCATGTCGGCGGCCGTATTGAAAATCACGTTCTGCTGCGAGGCGGGCAGGGCAAAGAAATCGGCCATCGAGATTGGCACAGCCGAAAGGATACGGTGCAGCGAGGCGAGCGAGGGCGCGTGGGCCTCTTGCTCGATCAGCGAAATGGTGGTGTTGGTCACCCCCGCCCGCTTGGCCAATTCACGCTGCGAGAGGCCAAGCTTTTCCCTCAGCGATCTCAGGCGCGCGCCAACAGCCAGATCGCTCGCCTCTTGCCGCGCCCGCTTTTCGCGGCTGGTCTTGGATTTGGTAGTCTTCGGGGCGGCGACCTCGGTCAATGAAACTCTCCGTAATATCTAGTCGGCACAGGGATTGGTGTGATCCGAGCGCCGCTTTGGCAATACTTGGCCGTGTGGTTGAGGCGGAACAATAAACCTTTCAAGCAGCTTGCCATGTAAAAAATTCAATGCCAAGATTTTAAAAATATCAAACTCTTTGGTGAAGGGGAGTTCTGCCATGTCTGCATTGAAAGAGTTCGAACGATTGTCTGGCAAGCTGTTTTTGGGCGGCGAGTTTGTCGCCAGCAAAAGCACCGACAGTTTCTCGGTCATTGATCCAGCCACGGAAGATCGAGTCGGCGAGATTGCCGATGCCAGTGAAGCTGAAGTAGAGCAGGCGCTCGATATCGCGCGCGATGCAGGGCGGTCGTGGAATGCGATGGATATGCGCTCGCGCGCCGTGGTGATGCATGAGATCGCCGCCGTGATGCGCCGCGACAAGGCGATCTATGCCGAATGTCTCACTCGCGAAGAGGGCAAGCCGTTCAAGGAATCGCTCGACGAGGTGTCGTGGTGCGCCACGGCCATGGATTACTACGCCGAGATCGCCCGCCATGAGGCGGGGCGCATCGCGGGGGCAACGGTTCCGGGCCAGTTCCATTTCGCGATCAAAGAGCCGCTCGGCACGGTCGTGATCATCCTTCCGTTCAACTATCCGCTCGTCCTGATGTGTTGGGAGGCAGCTGCGGCGCTGGCCGCCGGTAACGCTGTCATCGTCAAGCCGCATGAGCAGACGAGTCTGACAACGCTGAAATTCATGGAGCTTTTTGATGGTCTGCCGAAAGGCCTGATGCAGACGGTCACCGGTGGACCGCGTGTGGCGCAGCATCTCGTCGGTTCGAGTAAATCCCATGCGGTGGCCTATACCGGCTCGGTGCCGATCGGGCAGATGGTGTCGCGCACCTGCGCCGAGACTTTCAAGCCCTGCCTCATCGAGGCTTCTGGCAACGATCCCTTCATCGTCATGCCCTCGGCCCCTCTCGACATCGCGGCACGCGGCGCGGCTTTTGCCGCCTATCTCAATTGCGGTCAGGTTTGCACATCGGCCGAGCGCTTCTATGTGCACGAAGCGATCCACGACGAATTTGTCGAGCGGCTGGTGGCCGAGACCCGCAAGCTGCGGATCGGCAATGGGTTGCAGAAGGTCGATATCGGCCCGATGGCGACCGAACGCCAGCGCGTCCGTTTCGAGGCGATGATGGCCGAAGCTCGCGCTCAAGGGGCGAAGGCGGCCATCGGAGGTGGGCGTCCCGCAGGCCTCAATAACGGTTGGTATGTTGAGCCGACAGTCCTCACCGGCGTTGAGCCGGGGATGGATATCCTCAAGAACGAGTCCTTCGGCCCCGTCGCGCCAATCTGCAAGGTGAAGAGCTTTGACGAGGCGATCGAGTTGGCCAATCGGTCGGACTATGGCCTTGGTGCCAACCTCTATAGCCTCGACAGCAACGAGCAGTTCCGCGCCGTGCGCGAGATCCAGTCGGGGATCCTCTGGATCAACGCGCCGCTTCTCGACAACGATGCGTTGCCATTTGGCGGCACCAAGCTCACCGGCACGGGCCGCCAGCTTGGGCCGGAGGGGCTGTCGCAATTCCAGAACACCAAGTTCGTGATGCTCGACCCCGCGGCGGAAAGCCAGGATTTCTGGTGGTTCCCCTATCCCGATGCCGAGGCCTATGAGGCTGTGATGAAGGCCAAGGGCTGAGGCAATGGCAAAGCTGCCCGACCGCGCTGAGGTTGTGATCGTCGGCGGCGGGGTCGCCGGCTGCTCGGTGGCCTATCACCTGACCAAGATCGGCATCCGCGATGTCGTCTTGCTCGAACGGCAGCAATTGACCAGCGGCACCACATGGCACGCCGCCGGCCTTGTGACCCAACTGCGCGCCACGCGGCGGATGACAGAGCTGGCCAAATATACGGGCGAGCTGTTCGGGACGCTCGAGGAGGAAACAGGTCAGGCGACCGGCTTCAAGCGGCGCGGCTCGCTGCGGGTCGCCAATACGCCCGCCCGCTATGAGGAACTTGCCCGTGGCGCCTCGATGGGGCGCAATTTCGGCCTGCCGGTCGAGGCGGTCAGCCCCGGCCAGATCAAGGAACGCTGGGGGCCGATCAACCTTGATGGCATCGTCGGCGGCTTCTG